>CAXUKK010000025.1:9067-14167 GCA_964251455.1 uncultured Enterovirga sp. | reverse complement strand
TCTTTGAACCTTCGCTGGACCAGACCCCGGGCCGGGGAGGGACGGCGCGTGGGCGAACGAAGCGGCGCGCCTGGCCGTCCCCGCGACGGGGGCCTCGCCGCGGCGAAGCCGCGGCCGGGGTGGGGCGAAACCGCCAGCTGCCTCCCCGTGCAGGGAAGGTCCGAGTCTTGGACCGTCGACCCACCGCATCGTTCACCTGGCCTTCATCAGCGTGACGGAAACGTCATGTCCTGCCCATCGGTCTGCAAATCGCGGTGGGCTGTAATGCGCGGGACCCGACGGCCTCACTGGCTGTTATCGGGGGGATCAAGGGAGAAACGAATGGCTTTCAATCTGAAGATGCTTGGCGCGGCTGCGCTGGTGGTTGGCGGGATGGGTCTCGCATCGGGCGCGAACGCGGCGCCTGCCGCTCCGGCCTCAGGCCTGGCCGGCTCCGGCCTCCTGCAGCATGTCGCCGAAGGCTGCGGCCCCGGCTTCTTCCGCGGCCCGGGCGGCTTCTGCCGCCCGATGCGCGGCGGTGGCTACGGCCGTCCGGCTTTCGGCCCGCGCCCCGGCTATGGCCCGCGCCGCTGCTGGGTCGACCGCACCCCGTATGGCCCGCGCCGCGTCTGCCGCTAAGCCTCGGTCGGGAGCGCCACGTCGGCGCTCCCGACAATTCAGGCGCGCAATGACATCGCGCAACACGCCCGAAACGGCGTCGTCCTAACTCCCGCCGCACGAGAGCCGCGTGGCTCAGGTGGAGAGGACGTCAATGCCGAGTGTCATCCAGGCCCTGCTCACGAGCCGGGCGGTCGCGTTCGCGGCGCGCGTGATCCTGACCTTCCCGTTCTGGGGAAGCGGGCTCGACAAGCTCATCAACTTCTCCGGTGGCGTCGCCGAGATGCGCCAGTTCGGGCTTGAGCCGGCCACCCTGGTCAACATCGCCGTGTTCACGACCCAGCTCGTCGGCGCCGCGCTCATCATCTCCGGCCGCCATGTCTGGCTCGGTGCCGGCGCACTCGGAATCTTTACGGCCCTGACGATTCCGATCGTGCACCGCTTCTGGGCGATGCAGGGGCCGGACGCTCTCCATGCCTTCCACACGGCCGGGGAGCATGTCGGGATGATCGGCGGGTTGATCACCGTGTCCATTCTGGCGGCACGCAACCACCGGGCCCGGTCCGGCGAGATCGCCATGCCGCAGGTCGTGATGGCGCGCTGAACCGGCGCGGTGTCTTGGCGGCGTTGTATCTCGGGGTTGGCGGCCGAAAGGCGGTTGCGCTAGGGCGTCCCGATCCGTCGGCCGTGCCGGGCCGGCCCGGCCACCAGAGCGAGACACCCATGTCCGACTTCGCCATCCAGGTCGTTCCCGTCACGCCCTTCGGGCAGAATTGCTCGATCGCCTGGTCGCAGGAAACCCGGCGCGGCGTGGTGGTCGACCCGGGCGGCGACCTCGATCTCATCCGGGCGGCGATCGAGACAGCCGGGGTCGCGATCGACGCGATTCTGCTGACGCATGGCCATATCGACCATGCCGGGGCGGCCGCCGACCTGAAGGACGAGATCGGGGTCGCCATCATCGGCCCGCACGAGGCCGACGCGCCGCTTCTGGCCCGCCTTGAAGAGCAGGGCCGGCAATACGGCCTCGACGGGGTCCGCAACGTGACGCCGGACCGGTTCCTCCGGGACGGGGAGACGGTGGAGATCGCAGGGGTCACGTTCGACGTGCTGCATTGCCCCGGCCACTCGCCGGGGAGCGTCGTCTTCGCCTCGTCCGCTCTCCGTTTCGCCTTCATGGGGGACGTCCTGTTCAAGGGCTCGGTCGGCCGCACCGATCTGCCGGGCGGCAGCCACGAGACGCTGCTGCGGTCGATCCGCGACAAGATCCTGCCGCTCGGGGACGATGTCTCGTTCCTGCCCGGCCATGGTCCCGGCTCGACGATCGGCGAGGAGCGGGTGAGCAACCCTTTCCTGAGGTGATCGGGCGGCTGACGGTCCCGGCGGGACAAGCAGGGCCGAGCGGATCGAAGCTCCCGGCGGACCTCAGGGGACCGGAGGATGACATCTTCGAGGCCCTGCTGCAGAAGCGCTAGCGCGCTTCACCCCTCGGCATGGCATGGTAGAGCCATGCTTGGCCGTATCGCCTTCGTGGTCTCTGACGACCGATCCTTCGCGTCCTCCTTCCTGCCGCTCGCCCGCGCGGCGCGCGAACTGGGGTTGGACGTCGATGTGATCACGCCCGTCGGACAGCACCGGACGGCGATCGAGACCGCCGGTGCGCGCGTCATCCCGATCGAGGCGAAGCTTCAAAGCCTCAACCCGATGAGCGCGGGCTACGCGGCGGGGCAGCTTGCGGCCGCCTTCAAGCAGATCCAGCCGGACCTCGTGCATTGCCTCGGGCTCGGGCCGGCCCTGATCGGCGGGGCCGCTTGCGCCATGGCCGGCATCGACCGGCGGATCTACGCGATCGGCCCGCTTGGACGACTCGCCGATCGGAAGGACTTTCGGGTGCGCGCCGCTCGCCGGGGGCTGCGCTTCCTCCTCACGGGCCCGCTCCGCAGCGGCGGAACGCGCTTCGTCGTCGCGAGCGCGGACGACGCCCGGCTTCTTGCGTTCGATCCGCAGGCGTCGGGCGAGGTCGCCATCATGGATGGCCCCGGGATCGACCCCGAGCGGCTGCGCCCGCTGCCGATGCCCCCGGCGCCTCCGCTCAGGATCGCGATCGTGGCGCCGATGATCTGGGCGGAGGGCATCGATGTCGCAATCGAGGCCGTGCGCCTGGTGCGGGCCCGCGGGCACCTCGTCGAGCTGTCCCTTTATGACGTCCCGACGGGATCGCGGTGGCGGCCGTTCAAGCCAGACATCCTGCAGAGCTGGGGCATGCAGGAGGGCATCGCGTGGCGCGGGCCTGCTCCGGAAGCCGCGGATGTCTGGGCCGGGCACCACGTTGCGTGCCGTCCGTCGCGCCGCGGGGACGGCCTGCCGCAAGCCCTGCTGGAGGCTGCCGCTTGCGGCCGGCCGATCGTCACGACGGATATGGCGGCCTGCTGCAGTCTGGTGAGCGATGGGGTGGAAGGCTACGTGGTGTCTCGGGAGGATCCCGCTGCCCTTGCCGAGGCTTTCGGACGGCTTGCGTCCGATCCCGTTCTCCTGCCCAGGACGGGAGCCGCAGCGCGGGCAAAGGTTCTTCATGGGTATACCGAACGGGACGTGATGGAGGCCGCCCGGGCGCTGTACCGCGCGATGCTGGTGGGTGGTCCCGAGCCATGACCAGGATCGTGGACCGGGCGGCGTTCATCCGCGCCGAGACGCGTCTCTTGCCGGTCCCGAATGCTCCCGAGATCCGCCTGCATGTCGCCGAGGAAGCGACGGCGCTCTGGCAGAAAACGGAAGAGGAACTCGGCGAGATGGGCCTGCCGCCGCCCTTCTGGGCCTTCGCCTGGGCGGGCGGGCAAGCGCTCGCGCGTTACATCCTCGACCACCCCGACCTGGTGCGAGGCCTGACCGTGCTCGATGTCGCGTCCGGCTCCGGCCTCGTGGCGATTGCGGCCGCCATGGCCGGCGCCGCGGACGTGCAGGCTGCCGATATCGACGCGTTCGCGATCGAGTCCATCGCCATCAATGCCGAGGCGAACGGCGTCCGGGTGACGCCCCGCCTTGCCGACCTCGTCGGCACGGACGAAGGCTGGGACGTGGTCCTCACGGGGGACATCTTCTACGAGCGGGACATCGCCGCCCGAATGTGGCCCTGGCTCGCTGCACTCGAGGAGCGGGGCGCCGGCGTGCTCATCGGCGATCCCGGCCGGTCCTACCTGCCGAGGGACAAGGTCGAGCAGATCGCGCAGTACCGCGTCCAGGTCACACGGGACCTCGAGGATGCGGAGATCAAGCTGTCGCGGGTCTGGCGGATCCGCCACGACTAGCGCGGGCACGGCCACCTTCTGCTAGGCCGGCGAACATGGACCATCGCAGCACGTCCTACGCCGACGACATCTACGCTTGGTCGCAGGAGCAGGCAGCGCGCCTTGCGACGCCTGGCTGAGACCCGCCGCGACCTGCCGAACGAGCTCGACCTCGAGCATGTCGCCGAGGAGATCGAAGACGTGGGCAAGACCGAGCTGCGCACCGTCGAGAGCCACGTCGAACTGATGCTGCGGAAGATCCTGAAGATCGCGTCCGCGCCGGATGCCCGGCCCTGTCCGGCACTGGCGGGACGAGGTCGCCGTGCAGCGCGACGCCTTGCGGGCGGATTTCAGGAGCTCCATGCGGCAGCTGATCGACCTGGATCGGGTCTGGAAAGCCGCCCGCGCCCGGGCCGATGCCGCGCTCGACGAGCATGGCAATGCGCTGCTGCCCGATTTGCCGAGCGCCTGCCCGTTCAGCCTGGACGAACTCGCTGCGCCGGGATTCGACGTCGAGGCGGCGGTTGCGCGTCTGCGAGCGCTGCCCGTTCCGCAGGACGGCGGTAAGGCCTAGGCCAGCCAGCGCTTGCGGCGCTTGTAGCTCTTCACGTTGCGGAAGCTGCGCTGGCCGCTTTCGGCGACGCCCAGGTAGAACTCCTTCACGTCCTCGTTCTCGCGCAGGCTCTCGGCCGGCCCGTCCATCACCACGCGGCCGGTCTCGAGGATGTAGCCGTACGTTGCGTAGCGGAGCGCCATGTTGGTGTTCTGCTCGGCGAGCAGGAAGGACACGCCCTGCCGGGTGTTGAGGTCGCGCACGATCTCGAAGATCTCCTCCACGATCTGAGGTGCGAGCCCCATGGACGGCTCGTCGAGGAGGATCATGCGCGGCTTCGACATCATGGCGCGGCCGATCGCGCACATCTGTTGCTCGCCGCCCGACGTGTAGCCGGCCATCGACGTCCGCCGCTGCCGCAGGCGCGGAAACGTCTCGTAGACGACCTCGAGGTCGCGCCTGATCGCCGCATTGCCGTCCCGGCGCGTATAGGCGCCGGGCAGCAGGTTCTCCTCGACGGTGAGGTGGCCGAAACAGTGACGGCCCTCGAGAACCTGGATGCAGCCGCGCCGGACGAGGTCGTCCGGTGCGAGCCGGTCGGTGCGCTCGCCGGCGAGCGTGATCGTGCCCTTAGTCACGTCGCCCCGCTCGGCCCTGAGCAGGCTG
>CAXUKK010000025.1:0-9042 GCA_964251455.1 uncultured Enterovirga sp. | reverse complement strand
AGGGTCGTCGTCTTGCCGGCCCCGTTGGCGCCGAGAAGAGCCACGATCCCGCCCTTCGGGACCGTGAGCGAGACGCCCTTCAACACCAGGATGACGTGATCGTAGACGACCTCGATGTTGTTGACGGCCAGGATCGGGGCGGTCGCAACCGCAGGTGATTCAGCCAACTGATTTATTCTGCCAGTGGATGATCAGGAGTGTGATGGCCACGCCGAAGCCGAGCATAGCCGGCCCGACAAGGATCTGGAGCGCACTCATTCTTCAAGCCTCGTCAGAGTTGCTCGACCGCAGAGATGTAGGTGCGAATCCGAATACGAACCAACAGGCCGTGAAGATAGCGGTCGTTGCCGGGCTCGGAACGGCAGTGATCCCGCTAAAGAATGGCGCGAGCTGCGCAAAGCCCCCGACCGCGATGGATGCCGCAGAGATTGCATTCAGCCAAGACGCCGTGAGTTTCGTTTGTTCGTTTCTGATCAGCGACACAGGTCACGCGAGGTGGCCGCAACGCACAGTGCCGCGGCCACCAGTCGTTTTCACGAGCTCTTGTCGCAGGCTTCCGTGCGTTGCGGCCAGCCGGTGTTCTTCTCGACGTAGTCCTTAGCGGCGGCCTCCTGGATGGGGCGTACCTTCTCCCGCATGGGCTCGATCGGGGGCGTGATCTTCTTGTACTCGGTCCCGTCGAATTCCTGCAGGAACGAGGCCTTCTGGCCGTTATGGTCCGTGCAGCTCAGCTTGATGGGTTCGGCGAAGCCCTCGAAGCCGAGGTCCTTCAGGCGCGCAGCCGACAGGTCCATGTTCTCCAGGCCGCGCCGCACGTCCTCGCCTGTGACCATCTTCTTACCGGACACTTTCTGGGCGGACGCAATCCCTTCCGCGATCAGCATCGAGTTGTAGACGCCGCGGTTGTAGAGGACCTGACCGACCTGGTCCTTCGGCGTCTGGCTCCTGCCCTTGTCGACGACGTGCTTCTGGATGTCCTGCAGAGCCGGGAAGTTGGCGCCCGTCCCGTGCCAATTCAGCGTCTTGAACCCCTTGGCGCCGGGGCCGGCGCCGCGCGCGTCATCCTCGGACGGCCACCAAATCGAGATGAACTTGTTCATCGGATAGTTGATCTTCACGGCCTCCTTGATGGCCGTCGGGTTCATGGCGCCCCAGCCGTACAGGACCATGTAGTCGGGACGGTCGCGCCGCACCGCGAGCCATTGCGAGGACTGGTTCTGCATCTCGGTGCCGGCGACCGGATACATCTTCAGATCGAAGCCGTAATCCTTGGAAAGCTGCTCGAGCAGCGGGATCGGCTCCTTGCCGAAGCCGGCATCGAGATAGATGTAGCCGATCTTCTTGCCCTTGAGCTTGTCGAGCCCGCCCTCCTGCTCTCCGATATAGCGGACGATCGTGGCGGCGCCGTCCCAGTAGGTGTTGGGCGGGTTGAAGATCCAGGGGAAGCGCGTGCCGTCGCCGGAGGCGGACAGCCCGTAGGCCATCGACAGGACGGGGATCTTGTCGACGGACGCCTTCGGAATGAGCGGCAGCGTGATGCCGGTGGACCAGGGGTTCACCATCACGGGCTTCTTGTCCTTGACGGACTCGTAGCACTCGACGCCCTTCTTGGTGTCGTAGCCGGTCTCGCACTCCTCGATGAGGAGCTTGACCCCACCGATGCCACCATCGCGCTCGTTCAGCATGGTCAGGTAATCCCGCATGCCGTTCGCGATGAAGATGCCAGATCCCGAGAAGGGGCCGGTGCGATAGGTGAAAAGCGGAACGTAGATCCCGTCCTGCGCCGCGGCGGGAAGAGGGGCGGCGATTGTCGCGGCCGCCAAGCCGAGTGCGATTGCGCGCTTGAGCATCATGTCCTCCGGGTTGTCCGCCCTTTGCGGGCTGTTGTCGGGTCGTCTGCCGCATTGTCGGTCGGGCGTCACCCGTCCGATGCCCCGACTTTAGTCTTCCCGCTGACAGTCGCAAGGCTGGGCGCGCCCACTCAGTAGGGGAAGGGCCAGACCCGAAGCTTCTGCTTCGCCGTCTGCCAGAGCCGTGCGAGACCGTGCGGTTCGGCGATCAGGAACGCGATGATGAGCGAGCCCACGATCAGGAACTGCATGTGCTCGACGGTCGAGGGCTGCACGTTGATACCGACGGCTGGCAGGATGGCCCGGAGCCCGATCGGCAGCAGGTAGATGAGGCCGGCGCCGAGGAACGAGCCGAGGAGTGACCCGAGCCCGCCGATGATTACCATGAAGAGGACCAGGAAGGATTGGTCGATCCCGAACACGTCGGGCTCCGCGGAACCGTACCAGAGGAAGACGAGGAGAGCCCCGGCGACGCCGCAGAAGTAGGACGAGACCGCGAAGGCCAGGAGCTTCGTCGGCAGGAGCCGGATGCCGATGAGCTCGGCCGCCAGGTCCATGTCGCGGACCGCCATCCACATGCGGCCGATCCGGCCATGCACGAGGTTGGACGCGATCCAGGTGAGGAACACGACGACCGACAGAACGACGAGGTAGCGCGTCGCCGGCGTGGCGTTCGGGCCCGTGACGGGAACGCCGAAGAGCGTCCGGGTGGGCACCTCGATCGCGCCCGAGATATTGTAGTTCACCAGCCAGGGGATCCGGGTGAAGCACCAGGACAGGAAGAACTGCGCCGCGAGCGTCGCGACCGCCAGGTAGAACCCCTTGATGCGGAGCGACGGCAGCCCGAACAGGACGCCGACGGCGCTCGCGAACAGGCCGGATGCCAGGACCCAGACGACGATGTTCACGCCTGGAAAAGCGCTGGTCAGCTTGTAGCAGGCATAGGCGCCGACTCCCATGAACCCGGCCGTTCCAAGCGACAGAAGGCCCGTATAGCCGACCAAGATGTTCAGCCCGATCGACGCCAGCGCGAAGATCAGGAACGGGATCATCACGACGTTGAGCAGGAAGTTCGAGCCGAAGACCGGGATGACAAGCGCGGCGACGATCAGGATGACGGCGAGCCCGATCCGGTCCTCGCGGAGCGGGAACACGGCCATGTCGGCCGCATAGCTCGTCTTGAACTGGCCCGCCTCGCGGTAGAACACGGCGTCCCCTCTGGCCGCCTTCGACCGGGCGGCCCCGACGACCTAGCCCGCGTTCCGCATCGCGCCAACCCCGCCGAACGGCCAATCCGCTCCGAGCCTTGCTGCTGTCTCGCGGCGACGCTAGATCGTCAGACAACCACACGGAGAGAGCGCCCCATGATCCATGTCATCGCCGTCATCACGGCCAAGCCGGGCATGCGCGAGAACGTGCTGCGCGAGATGCACGCGAACGTGCCGAGCGTGCTCGCCGAGGACGGCTGCATCGAATACGGCCCCGTGGTGGACGCCGAGGACGTCGGGCCCTTCCAAACAAGGATCGGGCCGGACAGCTTCGTGGTCGTGGAGAAGTGGGCCACCCTCGACGCCTTGCGGGCCCATGCGGCCGCCCCGCACATGCAGGCCTACGGCGCGCGCACGAAGGAGATGCTGGCCAATCGCGTGATCCACGTGCTGTCGCCGCACGAGGGTTGAACCCGCCTGCCTCTCATTTGGGCCGGGACGGGTTTGCGGCAGACCTCCCACCCGCGATAAGTGGGTCAGCTTCCGAAAGCGGAGGCTGGAGACAACATGCTTCTTCCCGACGATCCCGCCCGCGCCTTCGTGCCCTATCCGGCAGTCGAAGTGCCAAACGCACCGGAGGGCCCGCTCGCCGGCCTGACCTTCGCGGCGAAAGACCTGTTCGACGTCGCCGGCTATCCGACCGGCGGCGGCTCTCCCCACATCCTGGCGATGTCCGGCATCAAGGGCCGGACGGCCGTGACCGTGCAGCGCCTGCTCGATGCTGGCGCGCGCTTCGTCGGCAAGACGCATACGGACGAGCTTGCCTTCTCGATGAACGGCAAGAACGCCCATTTCGGCACGCCGGTGAACGGCGGCGCGCCCGACCGTATTCCGGGCGGCTCCTCGTCGGGCTCGGCCTCGGCGGTCTCGAACGGGCTCTGCGATTTCGCCATCGGCACCGATACCGGCGGCTCGGTCCGTGCGCCTGCGAGCCATTGCGGCCTGTTCGGCATCCGCCCGACGCATGGCCGGGTGAGCCTGGAGGGAGCGCTCGACCTGTCTCCGTCGCTCGATACCTGCGGGCATTTCGCACGCGATGGAGAGACGTTCCTCCGGGTCGGCGAGGTCCTGCTCGGGCCCGACTCGGATCCTCTTCCGGCCGCGCCACGTATCCTGCTCGCGGCGGATTGCTTCGCGATGCTGGATACCGCCGTGCGCGGCGCCTTCGCGGTCGCGCTCCACGGCGTCGAGCGTATCCTCGGCCAAGCCCAACTGCTGGAGACCGCTGGAAACGGCTTCGAACCGCTATACTGGGCGTTCCGCCGGGTGCAGGGCCGCGAGGCCTGGCTGACCGACGGTCCGATGATCGAGCGTTACGCTCCGCCGCTGGGGCCAGGCGTCGCGGAGCGCTTCGCCTATAGCCGGGCCGTGACGGACGCGGAGTTCGACGACGCAACCCGCCTGCGGGCCGAATTCCGGGCCGAATTCGACGACCTCCTGGGCAGCGACGGCCTGCTCATCATGCCGACGATGCCCGACGTGGCGCCGCTCCTGACCGAAAGCGAGACGGCTCTCGACACGTACCGCAACCAGGCCGTGAACCTGCTCTGCCTCGCGGGCCTCGCCGGCATGCCGCAGGTCACGATCCCGCTCGCGACACGCCTCGGGGCGCCGCTCGGGATCTCCATCATGGGGCCGCGCGGCTCCGACCTGTCGCTCGTCGCGATTGCCGCGAAGTTGGCGCGGGAGATCGCGGAACCACCCGTCTAGGGCGTCGTTCCGCCGACATGTGCAACGGAGCCGGCTCGTGACGTCACCTTCCGTCTTTCCAGGCCGGCACCGCATCGCGGTCGCGTGCGGGGCCGCCCTCGGCGAAGGTGCGCTCTGGGACAGCCGGACCGGCATGCTCATCTTCGTCGACATCAACGGCCACCGCGTCTGGCGCTGGCAGCCGGATACCGAGCCGGTGGCGATCGACGTGGGCGAGCCGGCCGGGTTTGCGGTCCTGACGCCTGACCCGGATCACCTGATCGTCGGCCTGAAATCGGGTCTGGCGCGGCTCGATCTGCGCT
Source organism: uncultured Enterovirga sp. (assembly GCA_964251455.1). Taxonomy (GTDB): domain Bacteria; phylum Pseudomonadota; class Alphaproteobacteria; order Rhizobiales; family Beijerinckiaceae; genus Enterovirga. The sequence goes on along the minus strand of CAXUKK010000025.1, from coordinate 3,912 downwards.
CCGGCCAGACCGAGGTCGTCCTCCGTCCGGAGCCTGGCCTACCCGGCAATCGGCTCAACGATGCCGCGGTCGGGCCGGACGGGTCCCTGTATTTCGGCTCAATGGACGACGCCGAGGCGCAGCCGACCGGCAGCTTCTACCATCTGCAGCACGGTGAACCGTCGACCTTCGGCGAGAAGGCAGTCATCACGAACGGGCCGGCGATCGATCCCGAGCGCCACCTCCTTTATTGCAGCGACACGGCGGCCGGGCAGGTCTTCCGGCACAGGCTCGCCCCCGACGGCACACCGGGCGAGCGCGAAGCCTTCGTTACCTTCGAGGAGGGTTGGGGCCATCCGGACGGCATGGCGGTCGACGCCGAGGGGCATGTCTGGATCTGCCATTTCGGCGATTCCCGGGTCACCCGGTTCAGCCCGGACGGGCAGCCGGAGCTGATTGTCCCAGTCCCGACCGCGCAGGTCACGAAGGCGGCCTTCGGCGGGCCCGACCTCACGACCCTCTTCGTCACCACGGCCGCGAAGGGTCGCGACCCGCATCTCGATCCGATGGCAGGCCATGTCTACGCCTTCGACGTCGCGATCCGAGGGCTTCCGGCCGAGCCCTGCCGGGTCCTGTCGTGAGCGGCATCCAGTCGTTCGGGCGGCTGGACGGGACGGAGATCCACGAGGTTGCGCTCGCGACCAAGGCCGGTGCCCAGGCCCGCATCATCACATGGGGCGGCGTGCTCCGCGATCTCGTCGTGCCCGGCCCGAACGGCCCGCAGCGCGTGGTGCTCGGGCTCGAGACGCTCGACGACTACGTCCGTCACTCGCCCTTCTTCGGCGCGATCGTCGGCCGCTACGCCAACCGGATCGGCGGCGCGCGCTTCCGGCTCGACAGTCGCGAGGTGCAACTCGTCGCGAACGAGAACGGCAACGAGCTGCATGGCGGTCCCGCGACGTTCGGCAAGCGGCCATGGGCGCTCCTCGGGCGGAGCCGGAGCGCGGTTCATCTCGGCCTCGTGTCGGAGGATGGCGAGATGGGCTACCCCGGCCGCCTGTTCGCCACCTGCTCCTACGAATTGCTCGAGCCGGCGACCCTCCGTGTCACGCTGCAGGCCTTCGCGGACGAACCGACGCCCGTGAACCTGACGGCTCATAACTACTTCAACCTGGATGGGTCGGCCGACGCGCGCGACCACCTGCTGCAGGTCGCGTCCGACCTCTACACGCCGGTGGACGGGGAGCAGATCCCGACCGGCGAGATCGGATCGGTAGCCGGCACCTCGCTCGACTTCCGCGAGGCGCGCCCGCTCAGGCTGGATGGTCGCGCCTACACCGACATCGACCATAACCTCGTGCTCAGGCGCGAGGCGAGCTCAGGCCCGGTCCTGTCGCATGCCGCGACCCTGTCCTCCGCGCTGAGCCGCGTTGCCATGGAACTCTGGACGACAGAGCCGGGGCTGCAGGTCTATGACGGCCACCTGGTCGACATTCCCTTGCCCGGGACGGGCGGGCGCAAGCTTCGGCCCTATGCGGGGATCGCGCTGGAGCCGCAGCGCTTCCCCGACGGGCCCAACCATCCCCATTTCTCGAACACGATCCTCCTGCCCGGAAGCGTGTCGCGGCAGGTCAGCGAGTTCCGGTTTTCCGCGGGCACCTGACGCTTCGGCTTGAACGCCCGCGCCGAACCGCTACGACACGGTCAATTCATCGGACCGGAGCCTTCCTGTGCCCAAGCTTCACGTCATCATCTGCTCGACCCGGCCCGGCCGCGTTGGCAGGCCTGTCGGCGAATGGTTCAATCGGGCCGCGCAGGGGCATGCGGGCTTCGACGTGGAACTCGTCGATCTCGCCGACATGAACCTGCCGCTCTACGACGAGCCAAACCATCCCCGGCTGCAGCAATACGAGCACGAGCACACGAAGCGCTGGGCCGCGAGCGTCGACGCGGCGGACGCGTTCGTGTTCGTCACGCCCGAATACAATTTCGGCCCGACGCCCGCGTTGGTGAACGCGCTCACCTACGTGTCGGTGGAATGGGGCTACAAGCCGGCCGCCTTCGTCAGCTACGGCGGCATTTCCGGCGGCATGCGGGCCGTGCAGGCGACGAAGGACACGCTGACCACGCTCAGGATGGTGCCGATCGTCGACACCGTTTTGATCCCGATGGTCGGGCAGTACCTCGACAAGGCGACGGGTGCCTTCCAGCCGAACGACATCATCGCCAAGTCGGCGACCGCCATGCTCGACGAGTTGCTGCGCTGGGCGAACGCCCTGAAGCCGCTCCGACAGAAGGCCTGAGCCCGGTGGCACTCGATCCCGCGCTGCGCGACCGCATCGTCGCTTCCGTCGAAGCGGGCTTCGCCGAACAGGTCGCCTACACGCAGGAGCTGATCCGCTTCCGCTCCGTGCGCGGCGAGGAGCAGGCCATCCAGGATTTCGTGTTCCGGGTCTTCCGCGACCGCGGCTACGCGATGGACCGCTTCGCCATGGATCGCGCCGCCATCGAGGCGCATCCCGGCGGCTCCAAATACACGCCCGAGCATTCCGAGGCGCCGATCGTGGTCGGCATCCACCGCCCGCGCGAGGAGACGGGCCGTTCGCTCATCCTGCAGGCGCATGTGGACGTCGTGCCGGCCGGTCCGGAGGACATGTGGAGCCACGGTCCGTTTGACCCCGTGATCGAGGGCGACTGGCTTTACGGCCGCGGCGGCGCGGACATGAAGGCCGGCCATGCGGCGAACCTCGCCTGCCTCGACGCGCTCCGCCGCATCGGCCTGCAGCCCGCCGCGACCGTGACGGTGCAATCCGTGGTGGAGGAGGAATCGACCGGCAACGGCGCCCTGATGACCCACCTGCGCGGCTACAAGGCCGACGCGGTACTCATCCCCGAGCCCGAGGACGAGAAGCTCGTCCGGGCGAATACCGGCGTCCTCTGGTTCGGGGTCGAGGTGCGCGGCATGCCCGTCCATGTGCGCGAGATGGGCGCCGGCCAGAACGCGATCGACGCCGCGTACCGGGTCGTCGGCGCGCTGCGCGAGATCGAGGCGCGCTGGAACGCCGACAAGGCGGGCCGGCCGCATTTCGAGGCCGAGGAGCACCCGATCAACCTGAACATCGGCAAGATCGAGGGCGGCGATTGGGCGTCCTCCGTCCCGGCCTGGTGCCGGCTCTCCTGCCGCATCTCGATCTATCCCGGCACCACGGCCGCGGCCGCCTCGCGCGAGATCGAGGACGCCGTGCGGGCCTTCTCGCGCACCGACCCGTTCCTGGCGAACAATCCTCCGCGCGTGACCTTCAACGGCTTCTTCGCCGAGGGCTATGTTCTCGCCGAGGGCTCCGAGGCCGAGGCGGTGCTGGGCCACGCCCACAAGGGCGCGACCGGCAAGGACCTCCAGAGTTTCATGACGGCGGGGTATCTCGATACCCGCGTCCACGCGCTCTACGACCGGATCCCGGCCCTCTGCTACGGGCCGTCGAGCCGCAACATCCACGGCTTCGACGAGGCCGTGAGCCTGTCCTCGCTGAAGCGGATCACGACCACGATGGCCCTGTTCGTCGCCGAATGGTGCGGGGTCGAGCCGATTGCCTGAGATCGACCTCGCCGCGCTCCGGACGGATTCGCGGGTCGCCTGGGTGGAGGACGTGCTCCGCTTCGGAGACACGGACATGAACGGCCACGTCAATAACGCGGTCTTCGCCGTGCTCGCCGAGAGCGGCCGCGTGAACCTGTTCCGCACCCGCCTCGGCGAGGACGAGCGCGAGGGAAGCTACTTCGTGATCGCCAAGCTCGTCATCGAGTTCAAGGCGGAGCTGCATTACCCCGGGCGGGTCCGCACCGGTACCTGGATCCGGCATCTCGGCCGCACCTCGCTGGGCCTCGGCCAGGTGATCGAGACCGAGGATAGTCGCCTCGCCGCAACCTCGGAGG
>CAXUKK010000024.1:0-14316 GCA_964251455.1 uncultured Enterovirga sp. | reverse complement strand
GTGACCCGCTTCGCCGCCCTGGCCCAGGCCGCCTGAATTCGCCGACGGTATCAGAACCTCGTCGGGACCAATGTCGGGCACGGCCATGTCGTCGATGACCGGCGCCGTGTTGTAGCCGTGGATGCGTGCCGCCTTCATCATGCGACCCCCTTCTGCGCGGGCCAGGCGCCCACCTGATTCAGCCAGCCGAACCAATCTTCCAGATGCCAGGTATGGGTGAGCCGGCCATCCTCGATATGGTGGAATTCGTGCAGGGGCAGGACGAAACGCTTCCCGGTCGGGGCGACGCCGAACCATTCGCCCGCATGGGTGCCCGTGATCTCCCCCCGGACCGCGGCCCGGCCTGGCCCGCCGACGATCTCGTGGATCGTGACGGCGGCGTCGGGAAACGCCGCGGCGAACTGCGCCATGAGCGGCTTCATGCCCTCGGGCCCCGCTTGCTGATGCGGGGCGAGCGGGATGTCCTGCCAGTCGGCGGCGACGGCCTGGTCGAGCAAGTCCGGCTTACCTTCGCTGAAGGCACGGTAGAACGTCTCGACGGCCAGCCGTTCTTGGTCGGTCAACCCAAATTCCCTGGGAGGGTATGCGATGTCGTTCATCGATCTCATCCTTTCGCGGGCCAGAAACCGGCCTCAACCCACGACCTAATGCGCCATGGTTCATAGTTGAAATCGATTAGCGGTATGCATACTCATCAACGGTATGGATTTGCATGGCATTGACCTCAACCTGCTGGTCGCGTTCGACGCGCTCATGGCAGAGCGCAGCGTGACAAGGGCCGGAACACGCGTCGGCCGTACGCAACCGGCCATGAGCGCGGCACTCGGGCGTCTCAGGGCACTGCTCCAAGACGAGCTGTTCGTCCGCGGTCCGGACGGCTTGCAGCCCACCCCGCGCGCGCTCGACCTTGCGGAGCCTCTCGGCCACGCGCTTGCGGAGATACAACGCACCCTCGACTTCACGCAGCGCTTCGACCCGCAATCGTCGGCCGCCAGCTTTACGCTCGGTCTGTCCGACCACCCCGCCTTCGTGCTGTTGCCGCGATTGCTCGAGCGTCTGCGTGAGACCGCGCCCTCCGTCACCTTGCGGGTCGTCAGCTTCACCGCCCGGGACGACGCCGTGTCCATCCTGGATGCCGGTGAGGCGGACCTGACGATCGGTGTGCCGTCCACCGTCTCCGCGGGAGGCCGTATCTCGAGCCGGCCGCTGTTCGAGGAACGGTTCGTCTGCGTCGTTCGCAAGGACCATCCCGTCGCGGACCGGCCGCTCGATCTCGGGACCTTTCTCGGCCTCTCCCACTTGCTCGTGTCGCCCGAGAGGGAGCGGTTCGGCCAGGTCGACGCGGCGCTCGCCAAGCAAGGCTTGAAGCGGCGCCTGGCGCTCACGCTGCCGCAGATGTACGCCGCCCCGGCCCTGATCGCGCGATCCGACATGATCGCGACGCTGATGGCCGGAGTGGTGACCGCCTCGGGACGCGAGGGCGAACTCCGTGTCTTGCCGCCACCGGTCGAGTTGTCTCCGGTGCCGTTCGTCGTGTCCTGGCACAAGCGCAACGACGCCCATCCGGCGCAACGCTGGCTGCGCGACCGCATTTCGTCGTTGTTCGAGACGGGTTGAACGGCCTTCGCCGGATCGGAGGACCATCATCGGCCTGGATGGACCCGCATACTCTCAATCGATTTGAGGCGTGTCTGCGTTGCGGGCAAGTATGGCTCGTCGTCCGATGGAACGACGGCCCGGGCCAAGCAGGGAAGCAGACCATGGCAGACAAGAAAATCGTGCTCGTCACCGGGGCGGGTTCGGGCATCGGCCGGGCCGTCTCCGAGGTGCTGGCGCGCGCCGGGCACTGCGTCTACGCGAGCGTGCGGCCGGCCGCCGCGACGAATCGTCCGGACGATGCGGAGCGTCGGCCCGTCCCGGCGGACGGGCCGGGCGACCTGCGCAGCGTCGAGCTAGACGTGCTGTCCGAGGGCAGCTGCCGGGCGGCCGTCGACCGCATCCTATTGGAACAGGGGCGTCTCGACGTCGTCGTCAACAACGCCGGAATGCTGATGGTCGGGATCGCCGAGGCCTTCACGCCCGAACAGGTGGCCCGCATCATCGACACCAACGCGATCTCCTGGCTCCGGGTCAATCGTGCGGCGCTGCCGGCCATGCGCCGGCAGGGCAGCGGCGTGCTGGTCTACATCGGCAGCACGGTCGCCCGGCTCCACGAACCCTTCCTCGGCCCCTACGCCGCCAGCAAGGCCGCCGGTGAGGCGCTGGCGGAGGTTATGGGCTTCGAAGTCAGCCGATCGGGCATTGAGAGCGTGATCGTCGTGCCCGGCGCCTTCACCCGCGGAACCGAGCACTTCGCCCACGCGCAACCGCCGGCCGATGTCGCGATTGTCGAGCAGTACGGCGACGTTCCGGAGCTCATGGCCGGGTTGGGCGGCCGGCTCGATGCCATCGACGCGGGAAGTGGAGGGGCGCTCGACGTCTCCGCAGTGGGCGATGCCGTGCGCGACGTGCTCGACCTGCCACGTGGCGGCCGGCCGGCCCGCGTGGTGGTCGATCCGCAACGCAAGGGTCTCGACGACCTGAACGCCTTACACGACGCCAAGCAAGCCGCCTTCTTCGAGAAAATGGGTTTAGACCATCTCCTGAAGGTCCCGGTGAAGGGATGACCCGGTGGACACACGGCAGGACGACCAGGCGCTCAGGCCGGCGATGCTTCGCCCTGCCAGGATTTGCCCGGCGCCGAAGTCACCCGCAGGAAATCGACGAAGGCCCTGACGGTCACCGACAGCTCGCGGTGGCTCGGGAAGACGACGCTCACCTCCAGCGCAGGCATGGCCCATTCGGGGAGAAGCCGCACGAGCTGCCCCGTCCCCAGATCGGGGGCGCATAGATAGCCGGACAGGCACCCGATCCCCACCCCGTTGACGACAAGCCGGTGGATCGTCAGGGCCTCGTTCACGGTCAACCGTGGTCGTACCTCGATCGTCCTGGCCTCGCCGTCGCCGCCGGAGAACGTCCATCGCCTCGGCCGCCCGTCGACGCCGGGCATCTCCACCGTATCGTGGTCGTGCAGGTCCTCCAGGGTTCGTGGCCAGCCCCGTCGTTCCAGGTATTTCGGCGCGGCGCACAAGTAGCGCTGCATCGATCCGAGCCGCTTCGCGACGAGTTGCGAGTCTGGCATCGGCCCCAGGCGGACTGCCACGTCGACGCTTTCCGCGACCAGGTCCACCGACCGGCTGGTCAGCTCGAGCGAGACCTGGACGCCGGGGTAGCGTTCCAAGAACTGCGGCAGCACATCGGACAGCACGTTGATGCCGAAACCGATGCCGGCGCTGACCTTCAGAACTCCACGCGGGCTGCCCGTGCCGAGGCTGCCGACATAGTCGATCGTATCATCGAGCCGCGCCAGGATATCCACGCACCGCTCCTGCAGGGCGGCGCCGAACTCGGTCAGTGCCACGTCTCGCGTGGTCCGCTGGAGCAGGCGGGTTCCCAGCGTGGTCTCCAGCCGCGCGATGCTGCGGCTCACGCTCGACTTGGGCATTCCGAGGCTTCGTGACGCCGCCGAAAAGTTCAGCAGGGAGGCGACGGTCGCGAACACGCGCAGGTCGTTCAGGTCGATCATCGCCGAATTGTCCCATCCGTGGAACAGTGTGTCCAGTTTGGCGCGGGTCGCAACCGGCAATCGGTCGATCAAATGACTGTCCGGTTCAAGGAGCGAACACCATGACAATCCTCGTTATCGGCAGCACTGGCACCATCGGGTCGCTGGTCGTGCAACAACTATCCGAACGCGGCGCCGTCGTCCGTGCCATGGCGAAGGACCTCGAGAAGGTCCGCTTCCCGGCGGGTGTCACCCCGGTGAAGGGCGACCTCATGGACGTGGACTCCATGCGGGCCGCGCTCTCCGGGATCGACACCTTGTTCATGCTCAACGCCGTCGTGCCGGATGAGCTGACCCAGGCGCTCATCGCGCTGGACCTCGCGCGCGATGCCGGCATCAAGCGCGTGGTCTACTTCTCGGTGTTTAACGGCGAGATCTTCACCGACGTCCCGCATTTCTCCGGCAAGTTTACGGTCGAACGCATGATCGAGCAGTTCGACATGCCTGCGACGATCCTGCGCCCGGCATACTTCTTCCAGAACGATATCGCACTGAAAGCGGCGATCCTCGATAAAGGGCTCTATGCGATGCCGGTCGGCAACGTCGGCCTGTCGATGGTCGATGCGCGCGATATCGCGGAGGTCGCCGCGTTGGCGCTCCTGCGGCGCGAGAACGCGGCTGCCCCTCTCCCCCGCGAGGTCATCGAGATCGTGGGCCCCGACTCCCTGACCGGCGAGAGCCTCGCAGGCATCTGGTCGGACATCCTCGGGCGGCCCATCGCCTATGCCGGGGACGACCTGGACGCGTACGAGAAGCAGTCGCGTGCGCACATCCCGGGCTGGATGGCCTACGACATGCGGATGATGGTTCGCGCCTTCCAGCGGAACGGCATGGTCCCCAAGCCGGGCACCGTAGACCGGCTGGTCGGACTGGTCGGCCGACCCCTGCGCAGCTATCGCAATTTTGCCCAGGAGACGGCGCAACAGTGGCAGTCGACTGCGGCCTGAGCGGCACAGGCGGCCTTTCACACTCCGTCCGAGGGGATCGAAAGTATGACACGCTTGACACCGGCCGTCCTGGCCGTCGGCGCCGCCGGCAAGTTCGCCGGCCTCGTGCTCCCGGAGCTTGCCAAGCGTGGGGTGAAGGTCCGCGGACTGGTCCAGGATGCGGGCCAGGACGCCAGGGTGCGCGACCACGGCGCGGCGGAGGTCGCCATCGGCGATCTCCGCGACCCGGCATCCCTGGGCGCGGCGCTCCATGGCATGCACTCCGTTTTCTACATCGCGCCGGCCTTCATGCCGGACGAGGCGGATGTCGGCGTGCGCATGGTGGAGCTGGCGAAACGGGCGGGGGTTCGCCGCTTCGTGTTCTCGTCCGTGATCCATCCCAGCCTCGGGGCGCTCGCCAACCACAGCGCCAAGGCGCCGGTCGAGGAGGCGATCCTGACCTCCGGCATGGACTACGTCATCCTGCAACCGACCATGTTCTTTCAGAACTTCGCCCGCAGTTGGCCGGCGGTGGCCGAAACCGGCGTCCTCGCCGAGCCATGGGCCATCGAGACCCGCTTCACCCGGGTCGACTACCGCGACGTGGCCGAGGTGGCGGCGATCGCGCTCACGGAGAACCGTCTGTTGTCCGGGACCTACGAGCTTTGCGCCGCGGGCGACCTCGACCGCAATGATGTGGCGCGGCTGATGGGCGAGGTGCTGGGACGGCGCATCGAGGCGGCCAAGCTGCAACCGGATGCCGCCGCACAGCCGCCCCGCACTCCCGCCGAAGCGGAGCAGGCGGCGGCGATGAAGCGGATGACCATCTGGTATGACACCCATGGACTGCTGGGAAATCCGCTCGTCCTGCGCACCATCCTCGGTCGCGAGCCGCGGACGCTGCGGGCCTATGTCGAGGAACTCGCGGCCCAGCCGCCGGCGGCCCGATAGGCGCTGCCCGCCGCCGCGCCGCTACCCACGCCACGGAAGGAACCCAGAATGGTCGAAGTCAACGCCGCGCCGTTCGAGGTCGAAACGATCACACGCCACGGCGACGTGGTGCGCGCCGACGTCTACCTGCCGCAGGACGCAGCCGGTCCCTTCCCCGTGCTGCTGGGCGCATCGCCGTATCAGAAATCGTTGCGGCGCCTGCCGGCTGACCCCGCGTTCGCCTTCATCGAATACGGGCCGATGCAGCTCTACCTCGACGAGGGCTACGCCTATGTCGCCATGGACGTGCCCGGCACCGGACGGTCGGACGGCGTGTGGGACCCCGTCTCCCGTGCCGAGGGCGAAGCGATCCACGACATGATCGAGCATGTCGCCTCGCAGCCCTGGTCCACCGGCGCTGTCGGCATGATCGGCATGTCGTACTACTGCTGGAGCCAGTGGAACGCGGCACGCACCCGGCCGCCCCACTTGCGCACTATCGGCGCGTTCGACGGCGCGACGGACATGTACCGGGACTGGATGTACCAGGGCGGCATCCCGATCCAGGGCTTCCTGAACTCGTGGCTGTTCGGCTCGGTGCTGCTGCAGCATCAGGCGGAGGGGCACGACCTGGTCGGCCACGGCCGCGACCGGGTCATCTACGACATGTATGCGCATCCGCTCGACGACGAGTGGCAGCGGCGGCGGTCGCCGTTCTGGGAGCTTGGCGCGATCGACATCCCGGTGCTGTCCATCGGCACATGGGGCAAGGCGTCCCTGCACCTGCGCGGCAACTTCATGGGCTTCGAGCGAGTGTCCGGCCCCAAGCAGCTCTTGATCGCCGGCGCGTCCTCGTTCCCCGCGACCCAGATGCTGTTCGCCCAGGCCGATTTCCACCGGCAGGAGCTGCTCCCCTGGTACGACCACCACCTGAAAGGCATCGGCAACGGCGTCATGGACCGCCCGCGGGTGCGTTACTTCGTCCAGGCCGAGGACGTCATGAACGCCGCCCCGGACTGGCCGCCGCCGGATGCAACGCCATCCGTGCTCTATCTCGACGGCGCACGGAGCGGCGCCGTCACCTCGCTGAACGACGGATCGCTCGTGGCCGAGGCGCCCGTGGAGACCGACGGCGAGACGAGCTGGAGCTATCCGGACCCGAAATGGGTGGCGGGCGTCACGACGTTCGGCCAGGACGGCGTCCCCGACCACGTGGCGCGCGTCAACACCTTCACCTCGGCGCCGTTCGACCGCGACCGCGAGTTCACCGGCCAGGGCGTGCTGATCCTGCACGCCTCGTCCGACCAGACGGACATGGACGTCATGGTCAAGCTGTCGCTGCTGTCGGACGGCTGGGGCAAGCCGGGTGTGATCAAGGTGACGCAGGGCTGGCTGCGCGCCTCGCACCGTGCCGAGGACCCGGCGCTTACGACCGAGATGCGGCCGTTCCACACGCACGACCGCATCGACCCGATCGAACCCGGCACGATCTACGAGCTGCGCATCGAGCTGTTGCCGATGTCCGTCCTGGTGCGGCGGGGCGAGCGGCTTCGGCTCGAGATCAGCAACTGTGAATCGGCCATCACCGAGGCGCCCATGACCCACTGGTATGGCCAGAAGGTCGGCACCGATACCTACCACCACAATGCCCACTACCCGTCCTGCCTGCGGCTTCACGAACGCCCGCGCATGGCGGCCGCCGGCGACGCGCAGCAACAACAGGAGGCGAGCCATGCAGACCGGTAGGGTTGTCGTGATCACCGGCGCCGCGGGCGGCATGGGATCGCTGTTCGTGGACCGGTTCCTCGGCAACGGCGATGCCGTCATCGCGGCCGACATCGCGTCCGACGCGCTCAAGGCGCTTAAGCCGGGCGCCGGCACGAAGCTTGTCACCGTCGCCGGCGATATCTCGAAGGAGGCGGATTGCCACCGGGTCGCCGACGCAGCGCGCGAACTTGCGGGGCGGGTCGACGTGCTGGTCAACTGCGCCGGGCACTTTCCAATCACGCCATTCGAGGAGATGACGTCCGACGAATGGCGGCGGGTGGTGGACGTCAACCTGACGGGCCACTTCCTGATGACCCGCGCCATGCTTCCCCTGATGAAGGGGCGGGGCTGGGGCCGCATCATCAACATCGGGTCGGCCTCGGTCTTCGAGGGCGTGCCGGGCCAGGCGCCCTACGTCGCCGCCAAGGCCGGCCTCGTCGGGCTGTCGCGCTGCCTTGCCCGCGAATTCGGCAGCTATGGGATCACGGTCAACGTCATGACCCCCGGCTTGACGTTGACGCCGCCCGTGCAGGACGGCTTCCCGCCCGACATGCTCGCCAAGGCGCGCGACACCCGCGCCTTGAAGCGCGACGAGCAGCCCGGGGACTTGGTGGGGGCGGTGTTCTTCCTGGCGTCGCCGGCTGCGGACTTCATCACCGGCCAGATCATCAACGTGGACGGCGGGAATCACATGCACTGAGCCGATCGTCGTCTGAGCCGGCCAGTGTGCCGAGGACTGGAAGGGAACGTGGGAATGGTGTCGAGGTTCAATCTTGCGAGAGCGTCGCTCGTTGTCGGGCTGGCGATCGGACTCCTGAGCTGGAGGGAAAGTGTTGGACATATCGGCGACTTGGACTTCCTCGTCCCGGCCTACACGCTCGGCGCCACCCATTCCTGGTATCACGTCTTCCGCGAGGCCTGTGGCGATGTCGCCAAGATGGCCGTGCTTCTGCTGGTGTTCTTCGGGAGCAAGCGGTGGCGAACGCCCGTGACTTGGTGGGTGAGCCTCGTCTTGATGATCGGCTACTACGCCCCCTTCTGGATCGGCGCCCCGTTCCTGCCAGCGCTGTCCGCCCCGAACGCGATCGCCGAGGCGATCCATGTCGGAATGGCGTTCTTCGCCCTTCTCGGACTGGTGCTGGGCCGGCCCGGGTTTCACACCGCCGCCGGCCTGCCTGCCCAAGCAGCCTGATGCCCCCACAACGACAGGAGCAAGCGATGAGCGACATGACGCCAGCCGGCACGATTCCTGGCTTCCGCAGCGAGACGGTCAGCGTCGGCGGGGTACGCCTGCACTACTGGGTCGGCGGCGATCCGGCGGGGCAGCCGGTGCTGCTCTGGCACGGCTTTCTCAGCACCGGTTACGCGTGGCGCTCGGTGGCGCCGGCGCTGGCGGAGGCCGGGCTCGCGGTGCTGGTGCCGGACATGCGCGGCTTCGGCGACAGCGACAAGCCCGGCGGGACGGACGGCTATGACGCCCGAGCGCTCGCCGAGGAGTTCCGCGCAATGGTGCGGGAGATCGAGTTTGGCGGCGGTCGCCCGATCATCCTGGCTGCGCACGACATGGGTGCGCCGCCGGCCCTGTTGTGGGCGTCCGACCACCCGGAGGAGGTCGCCGGGCTGCTCTACATCGAGGGGCCGGTGATGCTGTCCGACGTATTGACCAAGATCATCGCCTACACGCCCGAAGCGATGCAGCGAGGGTCGATGTGGTGGTGGATCCTGCCGCTCGCACCCGGCGTGCCGGACCGGCTCGTGGTCGGCCACGAGCGCGCATTCCTGACCTGGTTCTACGAGGGGGCGACGGCCAAGCCCGAGGCCATCGAGCCGGCGACCGTCGACGAATACCTGCGGACCTTTTCAGGCCGTGAAGGCGTGCTCGGCGCGATGGGCGTCTACCGGGCTGCGTTCACGAGTATCGCGCAGACCGAACCGCTGACCCGGGACAAGGTCCGCGTCCCGGTCGTGGCGCTCGGCGGCGTGAAGGGGTTGGGGAGCAAGGTCGGCGACATGGTCAGAATGGTTGCGGAGGCAGTGGAAACAGACACCCTCTCCGACAGCGGACACTTCTTGCCTGAGGAACGACCGGACGAGGTCGTGCGGCGCGTGCTGGCCATGGTGGTCGGCTTACAAGAGGGAACTTTACGATGAGCGATACAACAAGCACCCCGTCGCAGCCCGGCTCGGCGGTTCCGCCCGACGACCTGCAGCGGCGCCTCGTCGTCGTCAGGCCAGATACGGACGGCAGCCTGCGCCACGTCGGAGTGGTGGGCGACACCTACACGATCCTGCTCACCGGGCAGGACACCGGCGGCCGCTACTGCCTGATCGACATGTACGTCCCCCACGGCGGCGGCCCCCCGCCGCATCGGCACGACTTCGAGGAGATGTTCACCGTCCTCGACGGCGAGATCGAGGCGACGTTCCGCGGCGAGACGTCGGTCATACGCGCCGGCGAGACCATGAACATCCCGGCCAACGCCCCGCACTCCTTCACCAACGCCTCGGACCGGCCGGCGCGGCTGCTCTGCATGTGCGCGCCGGCCGGCCAGGACGAGCTGTTCATGGCGATCGGCGTCCCGGTCGAAGGCCGGATGACCCCGCCACCTAAGCCGACCAAGGCCGAACAGGAGGCCATGCAGGCGAAGGCCGAGGCGCTGGCGCCGCAATACCGGACCGAGCTGTTGAAACCCTGAGCCCCACAGGGCATCACGCCAGGACCACTCGATCATAGGGGGATCGCGGGCTTCAGCTCGTCTTCACACCCCTGCCGAAAGCTGGTCGGTGCGTGTTCTCGGGCGTTCGCAGCTCACGATTGTCGAGGCCCTCGTTCTTGGCGGCCGTCATGCGCTGCGCCATCGCCTCGGGCATACCCAAGCCTATGAGCCTGGCCTCGTCGGCATCCAAGGGAACCTGCTGATAGCGTATCGGCCTTTCCAGCACCTCCGACGTGATCCGCGCCATGTCGTTGAACGACAGGTCTTCGGGTCCGAGCACGGCGACCTCGCTTTGTCCCGTCCATGAGGGGTCGAGCAGCAGCCTGGCGGAGACGTCGGCGCTGCAAGTCTGCCGCCCTTACCGTGCCCGGACGCGACCAGCGCGACAAATTGACAGGGCCGAGCCAGCGCGGAGCCTGCAAATTCGCCAATGGCATCGCCTGCTACCGGAGCCCTGATCTCACGCCATTGGGCCGAAGAAACGGATCAGCCTCTCGGCTACCCAGGTGGGGTTGTCACGCCCCAGGGTATGGCCGCTGCCCGGCACGATGTCAGCTTCCACCCGTTCCGCGACCTTCCGGACGCCGGCTAGGAGAATCTCCTGGGGGATGCCTTTCTCGCCATTGAGCACCAGCACCGGCATGGGCATCTTGGTCTTGAAGTCGGCGCGGTTGGCGCGGCCGTCTTCCAGGAGAGTCCCATAGTGCTGGAACGCGCCGCGCAGGCCATGGGGTCCCGTATAGTACGGCAAGTACTCGGACGCTGCCAGAGCCTCGGCGTCGGGTGACGCGGACATCGCCCTGTAGAACGGCATCAGGTAGAGAGCTTCCCTTCCCTGGGTCAGGGCGGTGGCGAGATCCACCTGCATGTGGAAGCCGAAGTGCCAGTAGCCCCCGGTTGCGGGGTTCATCTGCTCCTCCAGCCCGAAGCCCGGGATCGCCGCCTCGGGCAGCACCAAATGCTTGACCTCGTCCGAGTGTCGCGACGCATAGGCGTAGGCGACCATGGTGCCGATATCCATGGCGACCAGGTCGATCGGGCCGAGCCCGAGGCTATCGACGATCCCGCGCACGTCGTGGGCAACGTTGGTCTTGGCATAGCCGTCCTTTGCGACTGCCGAATGGCCCATTCCCCGCAGGTCGGGCGCGAGAACGGTGAAGCCGGCCGCTGCCAGAAGCGGCAAGGTTGGACCCCAAGCCGCCCAGTTGAAGGGAAAGCCGTGCAGCAGCACGACCGCGGGTCCCTGGCCGCCGATCACGTAGTGGATGAGCGTGCCGTTCACGGCGGCGTAGCGGTGGGCGAAGCCTTTTAATCCCTTCACGGCGCTGTCAGCGGCGGGTGCTTGCGGGATCATGGGTGGGAATCCTCAGGCGGCGTGGATTGCTGGAACCAGCGGGCTCCCGACGCCGCCCATAACGACACCATGGGCACCTTCGACAAAGCCGCCCGCACGAGAGCCGGGGCGTCGCTGATGAACCGGGCAGGCCCGCCAGCGGCTGCCCATACCGGTTAGTGGGCGGTCTCCACGGTGACCACATCGAAGAAGTCCGGTTGCCAGTCATCAACGGCGTGTTCCCAGTACATGTCCTTGCCCTCGAACCCAGGTTGCTTCAGCAGCTCGTCCCAACCATCGAAGTCAGCCCACAAGCCGAGGTTGATGACCCGCTTGCCATCGAGGCTGCGGTGGAAGTTGATGGACTGTATGCCTGGGGTGATGAGGGACCTGGGCCCGTAACCCCGCGCAAGGTCGAGCAGATGGTTCTGGCTCTCCCGGGTGACGGAGAAGACGCCGAAGTGGGCGCAAGGCGTCGTCGCCAGCGAGATCAGCGAAGGAAGCGCCACTCCGTCCGCGGAAGCCGAAAAATCCAGGGTGTAGGTGCGGGAGTCCATGCGCCTGAAGCTGGTGGTCCTGAACATCTCCAGCGCCCCGGCCAGGGATTGCGCGGCGGTCGGGGCATCGGGGACGGTTGGGGGCGAGCCGTCCGAAGGCCGCTTCCACTGCGCGTAGCACGAAAGGCCGCCGCGGTTGCGGCACCGAAGAAGCGCCGCGCCGACGAAGCCGGACTCGTTCTTCCAGGCCTGGGCAATATGGTCCTCGGCTAGCTCCACGGCCTCGCCCTGGAGATCCATCGCCATGTCGAAGCGTTCGATGATGGTCACGATGTCCGGGTCCTGGGCCACAGTCATCGTCGTTGTGGCACTTGCGAGCATCGTATCCATGCTACTTGTCCTTCCATGACTGTTTGGCTGCCACACGAGTTGCATAGGAAGGATTACTTCCACCTTCCTATGACTCTGGTGTTTTCATTTGACTTACTCAGCTGCCTTTGGAACTCGCTCGGATGTTTCCCGGGGTGACAGCGCATTGGTGGATATCGGCCCTGCTCCGAACACCATCTGCTTGAGGTTCTCCGTTAAGCCGTAGGTGTATTGCCGTTGGGCGCCCCACTCCGAGGCATGGACCATGCCCATCGCATCCACCTCGATGTAGAGGGACTGTGCTGGGCGCCCATTCACGCGGTCCAGGAGCCAATCTGCGACCATGGTATAGGCCTCAGGCCCAAGGCGGCCGGCGCGACTGGCGTGGATGCCGTGGTCCTCGCCCTCGTAGAGGATCAAGGTCTTGGGTCCCTTGAGGCTGTTGAGGAATGCAAAGGTGTGACGCGGGTCACTCAGTTGCTCGTCCTCTCCCGCCGCCACTAGAAACGGGCATTTGATCGCCGGTGCGAGAACGGAGGCATCAATGCGGGCGAGCAGGGTCTCGAGTTCCGCCTCGTCGTCAATGCCCGTCATATACATGAACCGGAGCTTGAAGGTCGGGCTTGCCGTCTCGAAGATCGAGAAGCCGTGCGGCTCGAAGCAGGTCATGGCGACGCCGCACGCCGCGAAGCGGGGCTCGGCAGCAGCCATCAGAGTGGCCCAGTAGGAGCCGAAGCTCAGGCCGTTCACCACGATCCGGGCCGGATCGATCTCGGGCCGGCTTGCGGCAAAGTCGTATGCCGCCGGGCCCAACTGCCCGTAAGTGTCCGGGTCGAACCACACCTCCCGGCAGAGCGCCTCGCCTTGGCCAGGGCCGTCAACCGCGAGGACCGCGAAGCCTCGCGTCAGCCATTTGTCGCCGTCCATGGCGACCGAGATGTCCCTCCAGCCGTCCATCCCGGAGACGATGACAACGCAGGGCAGCTTGCGCGCGCCTGCATCCGGCGGGAAGTGCAGCGTGGCAGGTACGGAGCGTCCCCCAAATGGAATCTCGACCTGCTCGATGCGGCGGCCGGCAAGCTTCATGAACTCGCCGTAACACTCGTTCTTCTTCTCATTCAAAGCCAGGTTCAGAGGCGTATTCGCTTCAATGGCCCACTGCGCCCCGCCATACATGATCGAAGCCGTGAAGAAGCCTTCGCGGGCGGTGGCGGCGTGGCCTTGCCCCAGTTCCGACAGGGCGCGCATCTCGCGCCGGCGACCAGCCTTCATGAACTCGCGGGAGATGTCGTCGTAAGTCTTGATCAAAGCGCGAAGGCCGATGAAGTCGCCCTGCGAGTCGTGTCCGCAAGCGCCAGCCATGTAGCCGAGGCGGCCCTGGTCCCACTCCACGCCGATAACGCCGATCAGAGCGTTCAGAATCCATCGTTGGTCGCTGAAGCGTCGTACGCGACGCGTCTCGTTGAGTTGCATGGTCGGCATGACAAAGCTCCTGAATAGCCGGGAACGAGGTTCCAGGGCCTAGTGCACTTCCCGGGCCGATTGGCTCGGGAGTAGTGCTCTAGCAAACTGTTAAGCAGAGCATCTTCATCCGACCGAACGATTCCGTTCGGTCGGATGATGCTCTAGGTGTCGCGCTACTCCTTGAAGTGGCGGATTGGTGTCCTGATGCTTGACCTCGATCAGGGATTCGTAGATCGCCGGATGCCCTTTGACGCCCGGCAACGCGTCTTCCGTCGGCGTATAGTCCGTGTGCGTGGATCGCCAGGCCTCCGCGCTGGCCCAGGTGGCAATGTTTACGAACCTGAACGTCCCGTCGCCGACGCCAGTGTTGCGATGAAGCTTCGTTTCGACGAACCCTGACGATTTTGAGAAATGGTCGGTCGTCCTCTTCCACTCGCGGAGGAAGTTCTGCTCCTGGTCTTCTGGAACGTTGAAGGTGTTGATCAGAGTCACAGCCATTGTTTGCTCCTCGAACGGTGTCGGGCTATTCGCGACGACCCCAAGCTACAGGCGCCTTCGCGGCCAGGAGCGTCGCTGGACGATCTCCGGCGGGCAACGTGACAGAGCATTCGGATGTCGCGGCTTCACCACGGACCGCCTCTCACTGGAT
>CAXUKK010000023.1:366-14470 GCA_964251455.1 uncultured Enterovirga sp. | reverse complement strand
GGTACGTCGCCATAGGTGCCGCCGACATGCGTGACGAGCACGGCCTCTGGACCCATTCCCATCCGGTCCAGGATCTCGGCCTGAATTGCGGCATGTCCGGATGCGTTGCGTAGGGCGCGAGATCGGACGACATCCGGTACATGGACATGTTGTGCCGGGAGAGGGGGTCGAGAATCCCGTCCAGGTATTCGAGCGACACCTTCAGGTGCGGGTTCTTCTGCCAGCGCCGGGTGTCGTTGCTCTTGAGGTCGGCCCTGGCCATCACCTTGACCGGAAAGCCGAGCCGCATCGCCTTGTCGTTCATCGCTGTCTCCCGATGGGCGACAACGGCCGGACAGCGCACCCGTTCTCGGAGCGTCGCGGACGCACGCGATCGTGAGCGCAAGGGGCGGGCTTGGGGAACGTGGGCGGAGCCACTACGTTGCTGCCGACAACAGACGAACGGCCATGCCTCCCATCACGATCTACACCAAAGCCTGGTGCCCCTATTGCTCGGCGGCCAAGGAACTCCTGCAGAAGAAGGGTGCCGCCTTCGACGAGGTCGATATCGGCGTCCAGTCCGACAAGCGGGGCGAGATGCTGACGCGCTCCGGCGGCCGCTCGACCGTGCCGCAGATTTTCGTCGGTCCCCGCCACGTGGGCGGCTGCGATGACCTTTACGCGTTGGACCGGCGCGGGGAATTGGATACGCTCCTGGCAGCCTGACGCTGCCGGAGAGTGAGATGACAGCCCCCACATTCGTCGCCGCCTGCGCCGGAATGCGCTCCGGGCGCGATCCCGTCGCCAACCGCGATGCCGCCGTCGCCATGGTGCGTGAAGCCGCCGACCGCGGTGCGCATTTCGTGCAGACGCCGGAGATGACGTCGCTCATCGAGCGGAGCCGGGCATCGCTCTTCGAGAAGGTCGGGCCTGAGGAGACGGACATCACGCTTGCCGGTCTTCGCGACGTTGCGCGCGAAACCGGGGTCGTGGTCCATATCGGGTCGATCGCGGTGCGATCCGGCGACAAGATCGCCAACCGGGCCTACCTGATCGACCGGGAGGGCGAGATCACGGCCCGGTACGACAAGGTCCATCTCTTCGACGTCGACCTGCCCAACGGCGAGTCCTGGCGCGAATCGGCGACCTATACCGGTGGCGACAAGGCCGTCCTGGCAGACACGCCGTGGGGCCTCCTCGGCCTGACGATCTGCTACGACGTGCGCTTCCCGGCGCTGTACCGGGCTCTCGCCGAGGGCGGCGCCAGCATGCTCTCGGCCCCGGCCTGCTTCACGCGCCAGACGGGCGAGGCGCATTGGCACGTGCTGCACCGCGCCCGTGCGATCGAGACCGGCTCCTTCATGATCTCGGCCGCCCAGGGCGGCGTGCACGAGGACGGGCGCGAGACCTTCGGCCATTCGGTCATCATCGACCCGTGGGGCCGCGTTCTCGCCGATGGCAGCGCCGAGCCGGGTCTCGTGATGGCGGAGATCGACCTGTCGCTCGTGGCCGACGCCCGCGGCCGCATTCCGACCCTGAAACACGGTCGCGCCTTCACGGTCGAGGTCGCCCGCGCCATGCCGCGTCTTGCGGCCGCGGAATGATCGGTCGTAACGGGGCGGAAAGCGCTTATCTGACAATATGATGACACGCGCCCTCGAGAGAGCCCGCCCGCGATGATCCGGTACGCCCTGGCCTGCGACAATGGCCACGATTTCGAATCCTGGTTCCCGTCCTCGGCCTCGTACGACCAGCAGGCTGAGCGCGGATTCGTGACCTGCCCGGTCTGCAACTCCGCGAAAGTGGCGAAGCAGCTCATGGCGCCGTCGCTCGGGCGCAAGCGCGGCGGCGCCCCGGAGACGGAGCCTGCGCCCGCCGCCGAGACGCTGCCGGTCCCGGCCGCGCCGCAGCAGCCTGTCGCCATCATGTCGGAACGGGAACAGGCGATCCGCGCCATGCTGCGCTCCGTGCGCGAGCACGTGACGAAGACCGCCGATTATGTCGGGCCGTCCTTCGCCGAGGAGGCGCGCAAGATGCATTACGGCGAGACCGAGCACCGCTCGATCTACGGCGAGGCGGATGCGGCCGAGGCAAAGGCCCTGATCGAGGAAGGGATCGAGTTCCACCCGCTCCCGATCGCGCCGGACGACCGCAACTAGGGACGGCCCGCTTGGCCGTCTTCTTCACGTCCGACCAGCATTTCGGCGACCATCGCCGCCTGTTCATCGATCGCCGGCCGTTCGTGTCGGTGGCCGAGATGGATGCCGCCATGGCGGAACGGTGGAACGCCGCTGTCGGCCCGGCCGACACGGTCTGGCATCTCGGCGCCCTGACGAGGCTGCAGAAAGCCGAGCGCATCGACGCGCTCCTGTCGTCGCTGAACGGCGCAAAGCCCCTGATCGCCGGCAACAACGACGGCCCGGCGACGCTGGCCTGGCCGGGCTGGGAGAGCGTCGGCCATTACGCCGAGATCGAGGTGGACGGGCGCGGCCTCGTCCTCTGCCATTACGCGTTCCGGACCTGGAACGGCATGGGGCGCGGCCGGATCGACCTGCACGGTCACAGCCATGGCCGGCTCCGCCCGGCCAAGCGGCAATGCGACGTCGGCGTGGATGTCTGGGGCTTCAGGCCCGTGACGCTCGACGAGATCCTGGCCAAAGGCACCAAGCGGGGCTGAGGCTGGTGTCGGGCCCGGGTTGCCGGGTGTGCCCCTGTCGCGCCATCATGCCTCGAGGGATCTCAGGTGGGACATGCACGACATTTCCGAGATCAACCTCAAGACCTATTCGAAGCCGCTCGAGACCCGGAAATACGCGCGGCTGGCAGGGTTGCTGCCGGCCGAGGCAGCAATCCTCGACCGCTATCGCCGCCTCATCGAGGGCGGTCCGATCCTCGATATCGGCGTCGGGGGAGGGCGCACGACGGAGGCGCTCCGCGAGCTGAGCCCGGATTATGTCGGGGTCGATTATTCGCCCGGCATGGTGGAGCGCTGCCGCGTCCGCTTCCCTGGCGCGCGGTTCGAGGTTGCGGATGTGCGCGATCTCGCCGCCTTCGCGGACGAGAGCTTCGGGCTCGTCCTGTTCAGCTATAACGGGATCAGCTCGCTCGGCCATGCCGACCGGCTCAAGGCTCTCGCCGAGATGCGCCGCGTGCTTTCGCCGGCGGGGATCTGCGTGTTCTCGGCTCATAACCGGAACTCGCCGCAGACCGGCGCCTGGAGCCTGAAACACATCCCGGCCCTCGGAAGCTGGATAAGGGCGCCCGTGCCCTCGCTGAAGCAGCTCGTGAAGTACCCCCTCGGGATCAGGAACGCGCTCGCGAACGGGCGGCACGCGCGCAGCGAGCCGGATTACGCGATCGTCAACGACGAGGCCGGCTGCTATTGCCTGATGAGCTACGTCATCACGGTCGACAAGCAACTCGCGCAACTGCGCGCCGTCGGCTTCGTGCCGGTCGAGGTGGTGGGCATCGACGGCCAGCCGCTCGCGCCGGACCAGTACGGCACGGCGGATGCCTGGATCTACTACGTCTGCCGGCGAAGCTGAGCCGCGGCCCTCGGCGCTTGAGTTTGCGCCGGCTTCGCCCGAGAAGACCGCCAAAGTCGCTCTTAACGGTCTCACGGAGGACCCTCATGGCCCAATCGGATGCGAACGGACCTGGCCGCGCCCACCGGCGTCAGGTCGGCGACATCGAGGTCATTGCGCTCAGCGACGGCGCCCAGACGATCTCGCCGGCGCTCTTCACCGATGCCGACCAGGAGGATCTCGCGTCCCTCGCGCTCGCGGCGGGCCACGCGGCCGACCCGATGCCCGTGCCGGTCAACACCTTCGCGATCCGGGCGGACGGCCGCACCTATCTGGTCGATGCCGGGACCGGACCGTCGCGGGGCAGCCATCTCGGCCACGTCCCGGCTTCGCTGGCTGAGGTCGGGATCAGCCCGCACGACATCGACGTCGTGCTGATGACCCATATGCACGGCGACCATGCGGGCGGGCTGCTGCATCCCTCCGGCGAGAAGGCCTTCCCGTTCGCCGAACTCTGGGTCGCCGAGGAGGAGGCCGCCTACTGGCTCGATCCGGACCTGCCCGGCCGCGCCCCGGATCGCATGCAGGCGACACTTGCCAGCGCCGTCCGGTCGCTCCGGGCCTATGAGGACCGCACGACCCGCTTCGCCGCCGGCCGCGAGATCGCGCCCGGGATCACGTCCGTGCCGCTGCCGGGTCACACGCCGGGCCAGACCGGCTTCCTCGTCGAAAGCCGGGGCGAGCGCTTGCTGATCTGGGCCGACATCATCCATGTCGCGGCGATCCAGTTCGCACGGCCGGATTGGACGATCGCCTTCGACGTGAACGGCGCGGAGGCGGCGCAGACGCGCCGCAGGATCTTCGAGCGTGCCGTCGCCGAGACCCTGCCCGTCGCCGGCATGCACCTGCCGTTCCCGGGATTTGGGCGGGTGGTCAGGGCGGGCGAAGGCTACGTGTATCAGGCGGCTTCCTGATCCGGACGAGCTGCCGGGCTGCCAAACCTTGCGCCGATCAGGGCCCGATGCTATCTGAGGGACGTCAGCTCTGGTGTGGTGCGAAAGTGCCAATGTCGGGAGCGGGCCCGCGAGGGTCCCGCTCTTTTTTATTGCCTCAACGCCGGACGACCAAGCTCGATCATGACGAACGCACCTGAAGCCAGATTCTACCGTGAGAAGGGCGCCGCCGCACGCGTCGCGCAGATCGTCGAGCCCGTGCTCGGTGACCTGGGCTTCCGTCTTGTCCGCGTGAAGACCTCCGCTCAGCACGGCACGATTCTCCAGATCATGTGCGAGCGGCCGGACGGCTCGATGACGGTCGAGGATTGCGAGGCGGTGAGCCGTGCGGTCTCTCCCGTGCTCGATCTCGAGGACCCGGTCGCAGGAGAGTATCGCCTGGAGATCTCGTCGCCCGGGATCGATCGTCCGCTGGTGCGCGGGTCCGATTTCGAGCGCTGGGCGGGTTACGAGGTCAAGCTCGAGCTCGGCGTGCCGCTCGAGGGCCGCAAGCGGTTTCGCGGCATCATCCGGGGGGCCGACGAGACGACGGCATCGATCGAGCTGCCGGATTCGCCGGCTGGCGAGGAGATCGTGGCGCAGCTGTCGCTCGGCGACGTCGCCGAGGCGCGCCTCGTGCTCACCGACGAGCTGATCCGGGAATCGCTTCGGCGCGGCAAGGCCGCCGGGGCCGCTCCTCCGGACGAAGACGATACGGACTCGCTCGCTGACGGGCAGGCCGACCAGAAGACGATCTGAAGGAGATCATCATGGCGATCAGCGCCAATCGACTTGAGCTGTTGCAGATCGCGGATGCGGTCGCCCGCGAGAAGGTCATCGACCGTTCTATCGTGGTCGCGGCCATGGAGGACGCGATCGCGAAGGCTGCCCGCTCGCGCTACGGCGCGGAGACGGACGTCCATGCCGAGATCCATCCGAAGACGGGCGAACTCCGGCTCTCGCGGCACCTGCTCGTCGTCGATCAGGTCGACAACGATTCAACGGAAATCTCGCTCGACGATGCGCGCCGCCGCAACCCGGCCGCCCAGGTCGGCGACGCGATTTCTGAAACGCTCCCGCCCTTCGATTTCGGCCGCATCGCGGCGCAATCGGCGAAGCAGGTCATCGTGCAGAAGGTGCGCGACGCCGAGCGCGACCGGCAATACGACGAGTACAAGGACCGGATCGGCGAGATCATCAACGGCGTCGTCAAGCGGGTCGAGTACGGCAACGTCATCGTCGACCTGTCGGGCCGGGGCGAGGGCATCGTGCGGCGCGACGAGCTGATCCCGCGCGAGACCTTCCGGCCGGGCGATCGCATCCGCACCTATCTGTTCGATGTCCGCCGCGAGGCCCGTGGGCCGCAGATCTTCCTCTCTCGCACGCACCCGCAATTCATGGCGAAGCTCTTCACCTCCGAGGTGCCCGAGATCTATGACGGTATCGTCGAGGTGAAGGCGGTGGCGCGCGATCCGGGCTCCCGCGCCAAGATCGCCGTGACGTCGCGCGATTCCTCCATCGATCCGGTCGGTGCCTGTGTGGGCATGCGCGGCTCCCGCGTCCAGGCGGTGGTCGGCGAGCTCCAGGGCGAGAAGATCGACATCATCCCGTGGTCCTACGACCGCGCGACTTTCATCGTGAACGCGCTGCAGCCGGCCGAGGTGGTCAAGGTGGTGCTCGACGAGGAAGCCGAGCGCATCGAGGTGGTGGTGCCGGATGACCAGCTGTCGCTGGCGATCGGCCGCCGCGGTCAGAACGTGCGCCTCGCCTCGCAGCTCACGGGCTGGGATATCGATATCCTGACGGAGGCCGAGGAATCCGAGCGGCGCCAGAAGGAATTCGTCGAACGGACCGAACTCTTCATGCTCGCGCTCGACGTCGACGAAGTCGTGGGCCAGCTCCTCGCCTCCGAAGGCTTCCGCAACGTCGAGGAGATCGCGGCCGCCGATCCGAGCGAGATCGCGGCCATCCAGGGCTTCGACGACGATACCGGCGCCGAGATCCAGCGCCGCGGGCAGGACTACCTCGATCGGATCGAAGGCGAGCAGGATGCGCGCCGGCTCGAGCTCGGCGTACAGGACGAGCTGCGCGAGATAGACGGCGTGACGACTCCGATGATGGTCACGCTCGGCGAGAACGACGTGAAGTCGATCGAGGATCTGGCAGGCTGCGCGACGGACGACCTCGTCGGCTACACCGAAGGCCGAGGCCAGGATGCCGTGCGTCATGCAGGCTTCCTCGATCCGTTCGGCGTCTCGCGCACCGAGGCCGAGGCCATGATCATGTCGGCGCGCGTCAGGGCGGGCTGGATCGAGGCCGAGCAGCCGGTCGACGAGGAAGCGCTCGCCGAAACCGAAATGCAGCCGAGCTAGGCTGCCGCGACCTCAGCCGGCGTGGCCAAGCCCGAGCCCGAGCGCACCTGCATCGTGACCCGGGAGGCGAAACCCGCCTCCGAACTGATGCGCTTCGTGCTCGGGCCAGACAACGACGTGGTGCCCGACCTGCGCGACCGGCTCCCCGGCCGGGGAGCTTGGGTCACGCCCACTGCGGCAGCTGTCGGGGAGGCGGTTCGCAAGCGCGCCTTCTCTCGCGCGTTCAAGGCGGAGGCCAAGGTCTCGCCGACCCTCGTCGACGAGATCGACGCGGCACTGGTCCGCGACGTCAAGGGAGCCCTGGGACTCGCCAACAAGGCGGGTGCAGCCATTACCGGGTTCGGCAAGGTCGAGTCGGCGATCGGCGGGGGAGAGATCGCGGCCCTCATCCACGCCAGGGAGGCGGCGGAGGATGGGAGGCGAAAGCTCGCCGGGGCATTGCGAAAACGCGCGGGCGCCCTGATATCTGGCATATCCATTCTCGACGATCTCCCGAGTGACGATTTGGACGTGGCCTTGGGGCGCGTGCATGTGATACATGCTGCGCTTCTCGCGGGTCCTGGTAGTGAAGGGTGCTTGTCGCGCTGGCGTCGGCTCCGCCGTTTTCGCGGAGTTGATGACGGCGCGGAGCCCCCGCGGGACGTTGATATTCGGCAGGGCGAGGCTCGGGACCCCGAGCGGCAGGACTAGATCTGTATGAGTGACACGAAGACCCCGGGCGACAAGACGCTGCACGTCTCTCCGAAGACGCTGTCGCTGCCGAAGCGCCCGGCCGAGCAGAACATGGTGCGCCAGAGCTTCTCCCACGGGCGGACCAAGGCCGTCGTGGTCGAGACCGTGAAGCGTCGTGCCGTCGCGCCGGGCGCCCCGAAGGAGGCTGCGCCTGCCACCCCGGCGCCTGCCGCCGCTCCCTTGCGGCCCGCTGCCGCCGCGCCGGCAACTCCTGCGCGTCCTACTCTTGGTCTAAACCGCGCGCCAAGTCCGGCTCAGGCGGCTCCCGCCCCGGTGGCGTCCGCTCCGTCAGCCGCAGCTATCCCCACGCCAGCCGCACCCCGTCCAGCTACGGCGGCGCCTGCTATGCGTGCCGCGGCCGCAGCACCTGCCGCGACGCCTGTTGCCGCGGCCCCGACACCGCGTCCTGCCCCGCAGGCACCTGCCAGCCGCCCGACCGGCGTCGTGCTTCGCACGCTCACGGACCAGGAGCGCGACGCCCGCGTCAACGCTCTCACAGATTCGAAGCGCCGCGAGGATGAGGATCGCCGGACTGCTGAAGAAAACGTGCGCCGCCGCGCCGAGCGCGAGCAGCGCGACCAGAAGGATCGCGAGGCGGGCGAGGCACGCAAGCGCGAGGAGGACGATCGCCGCCGTCAGGAGGACGAGCGCAAGCGCCGCGCCGAGGACGAGGCGCGCCGCCGCCTAGGCGATGCTTCCGCGGGGGCCTCGGCCGGCCCGCGGATGGTGGACAACCGCCGTCCGATGAACCTCGACTCGATCGGCCGTCGGCCAGCTGCTCCGGCTGCTCAGCCGACAGCTGCCAAGGAGGGTGCGCCCCGTCCGGCCGGCACGACGGCAAGCCCGTCTGCCCGTCCCTCCGCCGGTGCTCCCACGGGCCGGGCCACTGCCGCCGAGGAGGAGAGCGATCGCAAGGTCGTGATCCGCCGTCCGGGCATGCCGCTGAAGATCATCACCCCGCCGCGCGCCCCGAAGGTTGCGCCGGGTGCGAACCGTGATCGCCGTGGCCGCCTCACTGTCACGACCGCAACGTCGGGCGAAGACGAGCGCACGCGCTCGATCGCGTCCTTCCGCCGCCGCATGCAGCGCATGAGCGGCCACCGTCAGGTCGAGGAGAAGGAAAAGCTCACCCGCGACGTGACCATTCCGGAGACGATCACGATCCAGGATCTCGCGAACCGCATGTCGGAGCGGGCGGTCGACGTGATCAAGCTGCTGATGAAGCAGGGCCAGATCCACAAGATCACCGATTCGATCGACGCCGACACGGCGCAACTCGTAGCCGAGGAACTCGGGCACACGGTGCGTCGCGTCGCGGAGTCCGACGTCGAGGAAGGTCTATTCGACTCGGTTGATCTCGAGGAGCATCTCGAGCCGCGTCCCCCGGTCATCACGATCATGGGCCACGTCGATCACGGCAAGACGTCGCTCCTGGACGCGATCCGGAAGACGGACGTCGTTGCGGGCGAGGCCGGCGGCATCACGCAGCATATCGGCGCCTACCAGATCACAACGCCGTCCGGCGCCAAGATGACGTTCATCGATACGCCTGGCCACGCGGCCTTCACGGCGATGCGCGCCCGCGGCGCGAAGGTCACCGACATGGTGGTCCTGGTCGTGGCGGCCGATGACGGCGTGATGCCGCAGACGATCGAGGCGATCAGCCACGCGAAGGCCGCAGGTGTGCCGATCATCGTGGCGATCAACAAGATCGACAAACACGACGCCAACCCGCAGCGGGTCCGCACCGAATTGTTGCAACACGACATCCAGGTCGAATCGATGGGTGGCGACACGCTCGAATTCGAGGTGTCGGCACTTACGGGTGACGGTCTGGACACCCTGCTCGAGGGCTTGCTGCTGCAGGCCGAGGTGCTCGATCTCCGGGCCGATCCGTTCCGCAACGCGGAGGGCACGGTCATCGAGGCGAAGCTCGATCGTGGGCGCGGTCCTGTCGCGACCGTGCTTGTCCAGCGCGGCTTGCTCGAAGCCGGCGACATCATCGTGGCCGGCGCCGAATGGGGTCGCGTACGCGCCCTCATCAGCGACTCGGGCGAGATGATGGAAGAAGCGGGCCCGTCCTACCCGGCCCAGGTCCTCGGCTTTAACGGCACCCCTGATGCGGGCGACCGTGTCGCGGTGGTCGAGTCAGAGGCCCGTGCCCGCGAGATCGCGGAGTACCGTGGCCGCGTGAAGCGCGAGCGGTCGGCGGCGCGCGCCTCCGGGGCCCGCGGCTCCCTCGCCGACATGATGCGCGACCTCAAGGAAGGGTCGGGCCGCAAGGAATTCCCGCTCGTCATCAAGGGCGATGTGGGCGGCTCTGTCGAGGCGATCGTCACGTCGCTCGAGAAGGTCGGCAACGACGAGGTCTCAGCTCGCATCCTGCATGCCGGCGTCGGCGGAATCACCGAATCCGACGTGACCCTGGCCCAGGCGTCCGGCGCGATCATCATTGGCTTCAACGTGCGCGCTCACAAGGAAGCACGCGAAGCGGCGGAGCGGGCCGGCGTCGAGATCCGTTATTACAGCATCATCTACAATCTCGTGGATGACGTGAAGGATGCAATGTCGGGGCTGCTTCCCCCGAATCTGCGGGAGGAGCGTCTCGGCGAGGCGAAGATCCTCGAGGTCTTCGACGTGTCGAAGATCGGCAAGGTCGCGGGTTGCCGCGTCATGGACGGGCGGGTCGAGCGTGGCGCTCATATCCGGCTCATTCGCGACAGTGTCGTGATCCACGAAGGCGGCCGCCTGCAGACGTTGAAGCGCTTCAAGGACGACGTGGCATCCGTCGTGGCCGGCCAGGAATGCGGCATGTCGTTCGACAATTACGACAAGATCCGCGTCGGCGACATGATCGAGTGCTTCCACGTCCACGAGGAGAAGCGCTCGCTCTAAGCTGAGCGTTGTCATGGCCGGACTTGGTCCGGCCATTCACGAGCACAGAGCGGTAATGCGTCATGGCCGGGCCAAGCCCGGCCATGACGCTTTGGAGCCGGTTCAACCCCGGCATAGCGAACCATGCAGAAACGTCAGGACAATCCGAAGGGCCCGAGCCAGCGCCAGCAACGCGTGGCGGAATTGGTGCGCCATGCGCTGGCCGAGGTGCTCGGGCGCGGCGACATCCAGGACCCGGTCTTGAACGTCCATGTCGTCACGATTCCGGAGGTCCGGATGTCGCCGGATCTGCGGCTCGCGACGGCGTTCGTGATGCCGCTCGGCGGCCGCGACGAGGGGCCGGTCATCGAGGCGCTGGAGCGCAACAAGAAGGTGCTGCGGCAGGAGGTTGCGCGGCGCGTGGGCCTGAAATTCGCGCCGGATCTGCGCTTCCTCCGCGATGAGAGTTTTGCCGAAGCGGCGCGTATCGACGCGCTCCTCAGAAGCGAGAAGGTGAGGCGCGATCTCCAGCAGGGCGCGACTTCAGACGAAACCGAACAGGGCTGATGGACACGATGATCGACGAGGCGCCGAGCGCCGAGCAGCGGCTTTCCGAAGGGCGCGGAGGCAACCGCCGCCCGCCACAGCATGACCGCCCCAAGAAGCAGGTCGTGAATGGCTGGGTCATTCTCGACAAGCCGGTCGGGATGACCTCGACGCATGCGGTCGCGGTGGTAAAGCGCGCGCTCAATGCCAAGAAGGCCGGCCATGCCGGCACGCTCGATCCGCTCGCGTCCGGCATCCTGCCGATCGCGCTCGGCGAGGCGACCAAGACCGTGCCCTTCGTCATGGACGGCAAGAAGTCATACGTCTTCACCGTGACCTGGGGCGTCGAGACCGACACGGACGATTCGGAGGGCAAGCCCGTCCAGGCGACGAACCGCGTTCCGGCCCTCGCCGATGTCGAGGCGCTGCTGCCGCGTTTCGTCGGGCAGATCGAGCAGGTTCCGCCGCGCTTCTCGGCCATCAAGGTCGCGGGCGAGCGGGCGTATGACGTCGCCCGCAGCGGCGGCGATCTGGAGCTGAAGGCGCGCGTCGTCGAGGTCGACCGCCTCGCCGTCCTCCACCACGCCGATGACAAGACGGTGCTCGCGGCCGATTGCGGCAAGGGCACCTATGTCCGGTCGCTGGCACGCGATCTCGGCCGGGAACTCGGCTGCCTCGGCCACGTCTCGGCGTTGCGGCGGACGCGTGTCGGCCCGTTCACGGAAGCCGAGACAGCCACGATCGGCGAGCTCGAGAGCGGAGTTGCCGCGCCGGAGCGGACGAGCCCGGTCCTGCATTCGGTCGCATCCGGGTTGGTCGATCTACCGTCGTTGCCGGTCTCGCGGGATGCTGCGGGCCGATTGATGCGCGGCCAGTCGGTCCTGCTACGGGGCCGCGACGCACCCTCCGAAGGGCGCATCTACGCGACATGCAATGGCGTTCTCGTCGCGATCGGCGACGTGCTGGAGGGGGAGCTCGTCCCCCATCGGGTGTTCAGCCTGGGCGTTTGACCCGTCGTGCTCCGATCCCGGGCTATGCCCGGCCTCTCGGCGTGAAGAGACGAGCGCCCTACCGGTCCGACTTCTCGCCGCGCGCCGCCCGTTCCAGGTATTTGCGGGTGATCGGCTCCACCATGTCCTTGATGAGCTGAGCGGCGTTCTCATCCTCGCGCAGGTTCTGGTTCAGCGCTGTCACGTATTTCGACTCGCCGGCTGCTTCGGCCATCACGATCAGCGACTTGTACGACGCGACCTCGAAGTTCTCGAACGCATGGTTGGCGAACGTGTTCTTCAGGATCTCGTCAGCCATCGGCACATGCGCGATCGCGGCCATGTTGCCCATGAACTGTGTCGCGAGATCCTTCAGGAGCGAGCGGTCCTCGCCGAGCCCGTCGAGAACCTCGTCGATGCGCTGCTCGTGCTGGCGCGACTCCGCAAGATGCCGCCGGATCAGGGCTTCCATCTCAGGATAGTTCTTCAGCCGCTCGAGCTGCCGCTCCAGGATCTGAATTGCCTCCTTCTCGAGCGCATGGGCGTTCTTGACGCCCGTCACGAAGATGGACCGGACTTCGTCGTTCGCGGAAAGGCTGCCGCCTTGTGAGGCCGTGGCCATGTCGTTCTCCCTGATGGTGATGGCCGGTCAACCGACGCCCCCGGGGGCGGTTCCCCGTCAGGAGCGGACGGAACTGCACGCTGGTCTGGAGCAGGAGCGCGCGGCCCACTGGCACCCGCCTGGGTTTCGTGTATAAGGGCCGGGCTTGCACCCGGCCTTCTGGCCGGCGGGCACTCTCGCGACATCACGACCGCGCTGGACGACATCCCGGCCCGGCCGCTTTCGCGAATGGCGGTCACAGCATGTGACTGGCCTCGTCAACACCAATCCTGAAAGGAACACGATGTCGATCACGGCGGAGCGCAAGACCGCGCTCATCAAGGAATACGCCCGCGAGGCGAACGACACCGGCTCCCCGGAGGTCCAGGTCGCCATTCTCACGGAGCGGATCAACAACCTCACCGGCCACTTCAAGTCGCACGTGAAGGACAACCATTCTCGCCGCGGCCTTCTCAAGATGGTCTCGCAGCGCCGGTCGCTGCTCGACTACGTGAAGGACAGGGACGAGTCCCGGTACCGGACCCTCATCGAGCGCCTCGGCATCCGCCGCTGATCCCGCTTCCGCTCGTGCCGGCTTGAAGGCCGGCATCCAGGCAGTCGGGCCCCGGTTTCAGCCGGGGTGAGCGGAACCCGGCGGGCGCCAACGCCCGCACCATGGTCGCCGGAATCGTCCGTCGGCCAGTCACAACGCCGGGCGGCCGAGGCCGGCCATGGCAGGATAGCCGGGGGCTCGCGCGGATATCGCATCCGCCACGTGCCCGAGCCCCCCGTCATCTTGCACATGGCAAGCAAAGCCTCCGTCCGCCCCCACGGAAGGCAAGCTATGTTCGACATTCAACGCGAAGAACTGATGTGGGGCGGGCGCAAGCTCGTTCTCGAGACCGGCAAGATGGCCCGCCAGGCCGATGGCGCCGTCGTCGCCACCTACGGCGAGACGACCGTCCTCGCCACCGTCGTCTCCATGAAGGAGCCGAAGCCCGGCTTCGACTTCTTCCCGCTCACGGTGAACTACCAGGAGCGCACCTACGCAGCCGGCCGCATTCCCGGCGGCTATTTCAAGCGCGAAGGCCGTCCGACCGAGAAGGAGACGCTGACCTCGCGCCTCATCGACCGTCCGATCCGCCCGCTCTTCGCCGACGGCTACAAGAACGACACCCAGATCGTCGTGACGGTTCTCAGCCATGATCTCGAGAACGATCCCGACATCCTCGGCCTCGTCGCCACCTCGGCGGCCCTGACGCTGTCCGGCGTGCCCTTCATGGGCCCGGTCGGTGCGGCGCGCGTCGGCTACATCAACGGCGGCTACAAGCTGAACCCGCCGCTGGCCGAGATGGAGCACAGCCAGCTCGACCTCGTCGTCGCCGGTACGACCGACGCCGTCCTCATGGTGGAATCGGAGGCCAAGGAGCTGTCCGAGGAGATCATGCTCGGCGCCGTCATGTTCGGCCACAAGCACTTCCAGCCCATCATCGAT
>CAXUKK010000023.1:0-356 GCA_964251455.1 uncultured Enterovirga sp. | reverse complement strand
GGTCATCCTCGAGATCGCCGAGACGGATTTGCGAGCCGCTTACAAGATCACCCAGAAGGCCGACCGCTACAATTCGGTCGACGCCGCCAAGGTGAAGGTCACGAACGCGCTCGTACCGGCAGAGGGTGAGGCACGCTTCAATCCCGATAAGGTCAAGACGGCCTTCAAGGGGTTGCAGGCCAAGATCGTCCGCTGGAACATCCTCGATACGGGCAGCCGCATCGACGGCCGCGACCTGAAGACGGTCCGTCCGATCCTCAGTGAGGTCGGCATCCTGCCGCGCGCGCACGGCTCGTCGCTCTTCACCCGCGGCGAGACGCAGGCGCTCGTCGTCGCGACGCTCGGCACCGGCGAGG
>CAXUKK010000022.1:0-14486 GCA_964251455.1 uncultured Enterovirga sp. | reverse complement strand
GCGCCGCCGCGGGGGCAGGGCGGGCAGGCGCAGCGATCGCTTTCGGGGCGACGCGCGGGGGCGGCTCGTAGGCAGGCTCGTCCTCGTCGAATGCCGGCATGTCGTCCAGTTCGGCGTTGTCTTCCTCGAACTCGGGCTCCGGCTCGGGTCGGCCGCGCGCGGGCTCCATGACGATCTTGCGACCGCCCCGGCCCGCGGGCGCCGGCGGCGCCTCGTCCTCGTCTTCGTCGAGGTCGGGAAGCGGAGCCGAAGCACGACGTTCGGCGATCGCAGGCTGGGACACGGGGCGCATAGCGGCCGGCCGAACCGACACCGGGCTCGCCTCGCTGAAGGATGGTTCGCGTCGAGCCATGGCGGGCGAAGCTGCACGGCGTTCCAGCACCGGCGCCGGATGGGCCGACATCTCCTCGTCGTCCTGACGGCGTGCCTCGAGGCCGGCCTCGACCTTGCGGCGGACGGCCGACTTCACGCTCATGGCAGCATGCGCGATGGCGCCGAGCGAGATGATCGCCCAGCTCGGTTCTTCGTCGGCCGCAGCCTCCTCGCGATCGTCGTTGCGGCGGCCGGGCCGGGCCGGCTCGTCGGGCGTCGCCTCGGCCGGGCGCCGTCCGGCGCTGCACGCGGCCGTCAAAGCGAGGATCGCGAGCGCCGCGAAGCCCATGCCGGCGACGGCCGCGCCGGTGGCGCCCTTGAGGCCGACGAAGTGGCGCAATCCGAGCACGCCGTCTCCCACGACGCCGCCGAGGCCGGTCAGGAGCGGCCAGCGGGTTGTCGGGGGTAGCGCGCTTGCGGTCGCCGCGCAGGCCATGATGCCTGCGCCCCAGAGCAGGAAGCGCAGGATCGGCCGCTCGAGCCGCTTCTGGCGCAGCAGACGCAGGCCCCAGGCTGCCGGGCCGAGGAGGAACGCGACCGCACCGAGCCCGAAGACCTGGATAAGGAGATCGGCCCCGATCGCGCCGGGCGAGCCCAGGAGGTTGCGCGCCGGTACGGAGGTGGCGTTGTTCCAGCTCGGGTCGTTGACGGACCAGCTCGCCAGGGCGAGCGCGGACGCGATCGCGCCGGTGACGAGAACGACGCCACCCGCTTCGACGGCGCGCCGCCGCAGGAAGGCCCCAAGCGCTTCGGACAGGCGCTCGAGAGGGGAATCGTAGCGGCGGATCGTGTGCATCGGGCTTACGCAACGAGGGTGGTTGAATGCCCTAAGATCCTTAAGGAGCGGCAGTTAAGGCGCCGCTAACCTTGGAGGCCGGGACCCGGCTATGGTGTCGTGGCGGGCCGGTGCTATCTTCCTCGCCATGGCTATCGCGGCGCTTCAAACCATCCTCGATCGGATCGACAGCTGGCCGCCCGGGCGGCAGGAAAGGGCTGCAGAGCTGCTTGCGTCGCTGGAAGCCCGCGACAGCGACGACGTTCAGGTCAGCGACGCAGATCTCGCCGAGATCAATCGGCGGATCGCTGACGCGGATATTCCGGGGCTCAGCCTAAAGGAGTTCGACGCCCGCATGGACCGGCTCCTTGGGCGGTGAGAGTACGCGTCCTCGAG
Source organism: uncultured Enterovirga sp. (assembly GCA_964251455.1). GTDB lineage: Bacteria > Pseudomonadota > Alphaproteobacteria > Rhizobiales > Beijerinckiaceae > Enterovirga. Next base: position 12,943 of record CAXUKK010000022.1, on the reverse strand, counting down.
CCGGCTGCCGCGGACCTCGAAGTCATCCACGCCTATATCGCTCGCGGTAACCCGCGTGCGGCGGACAGCTTCGTTCACAGCATGCGGGCTCACATCCGTCGTATTGCCGAGACCGGTTTTGGCGAAGTCGGCAGGCCTGGCCGGAGGCTGGGCACGCGCGAACTGGTCCATGGCCGCTTTGTGATCGTCGACCGGGTGGACGGGAGAGCAGGCGAGATCCTCGTCCTGTCGATCGTTCGCGGCGCAAGCCGCCGCTGAGATGGAAGTCAGACGCTCCGCCCTGGTCAGCTGGACCTTGTTCGATTGGGCCTGCCAGCCCTTCTTCACGCTCGTCACCACCTTCGTCTTCGCCCCGTATTTCGCCGCGGCGCTCGCACCGGACCCAGCGACGGGCCAGGCTTGGTGGGGTTACGCGACCGCCGCTGCGGGCCTCATCCTGGCGATCGCCTCGCCGGTGCTCGGCAGCGTTGCCGACGTGACCGGTCGGATGAAGCCTTGGATCTTCGGGTGCTGCGCCATCCTGGCGGTTGCGTCCGCGTCGCTCTGGTTCGCCGCACCGGGCGCAACCGGCGCGGTCGCGATTGCGCTCGTGGCCTTCGCGATCGGCACCGTCGCGGCCGAGGTCGCCGCCGTGTTCAACAACGCCATGATGGCCCGGCTGGTCGGCCCTGGCGGGCTCGGCCGACTGTCCGGGACGGGTTGGGCGGTCGGCTATGCGGGCGGACTCGCCTCACTCGTCCTCGTTCTCGGCTTCATGGCGGCCTCGCCCGAGACGGGGAAGACCTTTTTCGGCGTGACGCCCTGGTTCGGGCTCGATCCGGCGACCCGCGAAGGTGACCGGGCGTCAGGGCCGCTCGCGGCGATCTGGCTCCTCGCTTTCGTCTGGCCGTTGTTCGTCTTCACGCCCGACGCAGCGGGCACCGGCGTCGGCGCACGGGATGCGGTTCGGGACGGCTTCGCCCGCCTGCGCTCGACCTTGTCGGAAGCGCGTGCGCATCCGGAGATCGGCCGCTTCCTCCTGGCCAACATGGTCTATCAGGACGGGCTCGTGGCCCTGTTCGCGTTCGGCGGGATCTACGGGGCCGGCGTCTTCGGCTGGAGCCAGACCGAGCTCGGGCTTTTCGGCATCCTGCTGACGGTCTCGGGAAGCGTCGGGGCGGTCGCCGGGGGTGTCCTGGACGACCGCCTCGGCGCCCGCCCCGTCATCCTCGGATCGCTCGCCGTCCTCGGCTTCGTGTGCCTGGGCATCCTGTCGCTCGGGCGCGAACACGTGCTGTTCGTCATCGCGACGATGCCCGCGTCGGAGGCCGGCGAGCTCTTCGGCAGCGTGCCGGAAAAGGTCTTCTTGGGATTGGGGCTGCTTATCGGCGCGGTGGCCGGGCCGCTCCAGGCTTCATCCCGCGCCTATCTCGCGCGGGTCGTGCCGCCCGAGGATTGCGGCCGCTACTACGGCCTCCTCGCGCTCTCGGGCAAACTCACCTCGTTCCTCGCGCCCCTCGCGGTTGCGGTCGCCACCCAGGCCACCGGAAAGCAGGCGGCCGGCCCCGCGGTGCTGATCCTGTTCTTCGGGGCGGGGGCCGCCTTGATCGCGGGTATCAGGAGATCGTCACGGCCGTACCGGTCGCCGTGACCATGAGCATGCTCTCGGAAGCGCCAATGGCGCCATAATCCAGGTCGACGCCGATCACGGCATTGCCGCCGAGCCGACGTGCGGATTCGGCCATCTCGTTCAGGGCGGCCTCGCGCGCATCGCCCAGGACCCGCTCGTAGGCGCCCGACCGGCCGCCGACGAAGTCGCGGATCGAGGCGAAGAAATCGCGAAACACGTTCGCGCCGAGGATCGCCTCGCCAGAGACGATGCCGTGATAGGCCATGATCCGGTGGCCCTCGACGTTGGGGGTCGTCGTGATCAGCATGCGCCTGCTCCTGTCAGTGCCGGAAGTGCCGGTGGCCGGTGAGGACCATGGCGAGCCCGGCTTCGTCGGCAGCGCGGACGACCTCGTCGTCGCGCATCGAGCCGCCGGGCTGGATGATGGCCGTCGCTCCCGCCTCGGCGGCGGCGAGCAGGCCGTCCGCGAAGGGGAAGAAGGCGTCCGACGCGACAACCGAGCCTTTGGCCAGGCTCTCTGTCAGGCCTGCGGCCTTCGCGGCTTCCGCCGCCTTCCAGGCCGCTATGCGGGAGGAGTCCACCCTGCTCATCTGGCCGGCGCCGATGCCCACCGTCGCACCATCGCGGGCGTACACGATGGCGTTCGATTTCACGTGCTTCGCGACCCGGAACGCGAAGCGCAGGTCGCGCAACTCCGTCTCCGTCGGGGCGCGCTTCGTCACGACCTTCAGGTCCATGTCGTCGACGACGGCGTTGTCGCGCGCCTGCGCCAGGAAGCCGCCCGACACCGTGCGGACGACGAGGCCGGCCGAGCGCGGATCGGGGAGGCCACCAGTCAGAAGGAGCCGGAGGTTCTTCTTCGCGGCCACGATCGCGATCGCCTCGTCGGAGGCGTCCGGCGCGATGATGACCTCGGTGAAGATCTCGACGATCCGACGCGCGGCTTCGGCGTCGAGGGGGCGGTTCAGGGCGACGATGCCCCCGAAGGCGGAGACAGGATCGCAGCGCAGCGCCCGCTCGTAGGCCTCCGCGAGGGTGCCCGCCTCGGCGACGCCGCAGGGATTGGCGTGCTTGATGATCGCGACCGCAGCCGTGCGGGCTGGGTCGAACTCCGCCACGCATTCGAAGGCGGCGTCGGTGTCGTTGACGTTGTTGTAGGAGAGCTGCTTTCCCTGAACCTGCCGGGCGGACGCGACGCCCGGGCGGGCCTCCGGGCCGCGGTAGAAGGCGGCGGATTGGTGCGGGTTCTCGCCGTACCGCATGGCCTCGGCGAGCGTGCCGCCGATGGCCCGGTAGCCGGGCGTCGCCTCGCCGATCTGGCCGGCGAGCCAGTTCGAGATCGCGGCATCGTAGGTGGCCGTGCGGGCATACGCGGTCTGGGCGAGGCGCTTGCGCAGCACCAGCGTCAAAGCGCCGGCATGGGCCGCCAGATCGCCGAGAACCGCTTCGTACTGCTGAGGATCGACGACAACCGCCACATCGGCGTGGTTCTTGGCCGCCGCCCGGATCATCGCGGGCCCACCGATGTCGATATTCTCGACGCAGGCATCATAACCCCGCCCGGCCGCGACCGTTGCCTCGAACGGGTAAAGGTTGACCACCAGGAGGTCGATCGCCCGGATGCCGTGCGCCAGCATGGCGGCCTCGTGCTCGGGATTGTCGCGGACCGCGAGAAGACCGCCATGGACGGCCGGATGGAGGGTCTTGACCCGCCCGTCCATCATCTCCGGGAAGCCGGTCAGCTCCGCCACCTCCTGCACGGCAAGCCCGGCCGCGACGAGCGCCGCGTGGGTGCCGCCGGTCGAGACGAGCTCGACGCCACGCTCGGCGAGGGTCCGGGCGAAGGGGACCAGGCCGGCCTTGTCGGAGACGGAAAGAAGCGCGCGGGTGACGCGCCGGAGGTCGGTCGGCATGAACTCAACTCTGGTCGGGCGGGGGGGCCGATATCTCAGCCCCGGCTGCGGGTCGGTCCTCCACGAGCGCCGCGTCTTCGGGCGTCGGTGGGCGGGCTCCCTCTAGCACACGTTCGAAGGTCCAGCGCGCGGTCGCGGGGGCGTCCGCGGGCGGCGCTTCGAGGCGGACCACGATCTGGGTCGTGGGGCGCCGCCCTTGGGGACCGCCGAAATAGATGCTTTCCTCGACCGCAGCCGCGGGGCCTTCGCTGCGAAAACGCCAGACTTCCCCGCTGGTCCCGAGCGCGAGTTTGACCGCGTTCGCGGCTTCGTCCCGGGTAGCCAGGACGCTCGGATGGAGGTGGAAGCGCAGGATCGGCCCGGGGATGCGCTCGCGATGGCGTCCGGTCCCGAGGAGCCGGGCCGTGCCGTCGAGCCGCGCCCCGCCGGGAGCCAGGCTCCAGCGCCGCTCGTGCGTAACGCCGAACCGCCTCTCGTAGCCGTCGTGGCGCGCCGTGCAGGCATTCCAGCCGTCGGGGTCGACATTGCGCTCCGCCCTGACGTCGACCGGCCCCCCGACGAGCACGGGGCCGAGCCGGTCCTCGACGAAGCGTGCGATCTCGCCCGGCGCTTCGTCGAGGAGCAGGGCGGAGGACACACCTCCCAGATCGAGCGTCGAATGCGCGGCCGTGCGTCTCGCGGCGGTGCGAGCCAGGCCCGGCGCCAGTGGCGAGCCGACATTGACCACGATCGGGAGCCCCCCCGAGGCCAATTCGAAGGAGAGGCAGCCGGCATGGGCGGCGGACGCGGAATCGAGGGGTGGCGAATTGCCGGCATCCGCGATGAGCACCGTTCGGCCGGCCTCCATGCGCACATAACCGGATTGCTCGGCATGGCGCGGCGGCGTCCCGCGCACGCTGTCGTAGGACAGCAGCGTCGCCATCTGGTCGACCGCGGTCGGGCCCATGCCATTGAACAGGGCCAATTCGCCGCCGCCGCCCCGGAGGTAGCGCAGCATTGGCATCATGCGGTCGATCGCGCGGCCCAGCGCCTCGGGCGCTTCGATCGAGCGGCTGGCATAAAGGAGGCGCAGGGGCAGGAGGTCCAGCAGGAGCTCGACCAGCACGCCGGGATGCCGGCTGATATGGCCTCCGTCCGGAAGGATCTGCGCCTCGAGCTCGGCTGCAAGAAGCCGGGTTGCGCGCTTCAGCCGGTTTTCCAGTCCGCTGCAGCAGAGCGCCGCATAAGAAAGCGCGATGGAGGCCGCGAGCCGGTCGAGCGGCGTGCGGGCGCCGATCGCGTCCCGTTCAAGGGCGGCCACACCGCGCCCGATCGCGCGGAGAAAGGCGGCGTAGAACACACGGTCGGCCCCGTTCAGGACGAGCGGCGACTGGCACAGGAACGAGATGACCCGCCGCGAGACGACCCGCGGCTCGCGCCCGGGGCCTCGCTCCAGCTCGCGGCGCCTTGGTCCGACGGCTTCGCCAACCAGAGCACGGGCGTTGTCCCGGGCGAGCGGGGTGTCGGCTGCCCGCAGATGCCTCAGCCAGGCAAAGCCATAGAGAGCCCGGCTCCAATCGGCCGAGGGCGGTTCGAGTTCGAAGGGCGAGCGTCCCCGCGTCTCGACATCCCGGCCCGCGAAGGTGAAGAGCCCGGAATAGATGTCCTGCGCGATCGTGGGATCGCTCGTGCGCAGGTCTTGCGGGGCGAAGAGCAGCCGTTCAGGGCTAGGCACGCGCCAGCCCGGGCCGCGCGCATTGCGGCGCAGCCAGAGGATCGGCACGCGGCCGGCCTCGCTCAGGGCCAGACCGTAGAGCCGCCAGCGATCGGCCGCCCAACCCAAACTGTATTCCTGCCTGATCAGGCTCCGAGAAGGCGGGCCCGAAGGAGTGAGGTGCAGCCGGGAGAGGCTGCACCCTCCCCATGGCGCATCAGGCGAGCTTGCGCGAGACCCGGCAAGCGAAAAAGCCATCCAATCCCCGGCGGATCGTGTCGGGCAGGTTGGAAGCGTCGGGCAGGGTACGAAGATCACCCTCCGGCGTGAGCACGGCAGGCCCGAGGCCCGTCTCCTCCGGGCCGATCGGCACACGGTCGAAGTCGGGGTGACGGGACAGGAACGAGGCTGCCTGATGCTCGCCCTCCTCGGGCTCGAGCGAGCAGACGCAGTAGACGAGCCGGCCCCCCGGGCGGACCAGCTCGGCGGCATGGTCGAAGAGCCGCCGCTGCAGGTCGGCGAGGCCGGCGAGGTCGGTCTCCTTCTTGGTCCAGGCGACATCCGGGTGCCGGCGCATGGTGCCGGTTGCCGTGCACAGCGCGTCGAGCAGTACGGCGTCGAAAGGCTCCGCTCCGAACGAGAGGCCGTCCGTGCACACGATTTCGGCCTCGAGATGCAGCCGCTCGAGGTTCTGGCGAAGCCGCGTCAGCCGCGACACGGAGCGATCGAGCGCCGTGACCTGTGCGCCGGCTGCCGCGAGCTGGGCCGTCTTGCCACCCGGGGCGGCGCAGAGATCGAGCACGCGCTCGCCGGGTTTGGCTCCGAGCAGCCGGGCAGGAAGCGCGGCGGCCGCATCCTGCACCCACCATTCGCCGGCCGCGAAACCGGGCAGCTCGGGGATCGCCGTTCGGTCGGACAGGCGGATGCTGCCCGTCGGCAGGAGCGTTCCGCCGAGCCGTTCTGCCCAGCCCGCCGGGTCGCTCTTGGGCGTGATGTCGACCGTCGCGCCTTCACGGTGCGCGGCCGCGATCGCGGCCGCGCGCTTCGGGCCATAGGTGCGGCTCCACCGGTCGGCGAGCCACACGGGCGCATCCTCGAGCGGCGAGGCCTCCTCGGCGAGGATCTGGTCGCGGTCCCGCGCGACGCGGCGCAGGACGGCGTTCGCGAGGCCCGACAGATGCCGGAGCTGGGGGTCGCGGCGTGCGACCTCGACGGCGAGGTCCACCGCTGCATGATCGGGCACGTTGAGGAACAGGATCTGCGCCGCCCCGGTCGCCAGCAGCGCAAAACTGCGCTCGTCGGCTGACAGGCCCTTTGCCAGCCGTGCATTCAGGATGCGGCCGAGCGAACCCATGCGGCGGAAGGTCGTGACCGCGATCGCCCGTGCGAGGGGATCGCTCACGCCGTGCCGGGCCAGCGTCTCGTCGAGCGCCTTGCCGCTGCGCAGCACCTCCGCCACGCTCGCCAGCGCAACCTGGCGGGCTGCGAAACCTGCCGGTGGTTCCTCGGAAAGCTTGGCTACGGCGGCCCTGCCTGCTGAAACCCTTGGCGGCCGGCTGCGACGGTCGTTCACGCCCGGCATGCCGCGGACCCTGTCTTCCGGCCTGCGGCCTTGACGCTGTTCAATGAGGTCTCCACCTCGCCATCATGAATGATGCCGACCTCTCCCATATGGGATCACGCCCGCCTTCGCGAGAGGACGAGGCCGGCGTGCCGCCCGGCGCCGCGCCGGACAAGCCCTTGAGCGAAGCGGCCAGGCGTGCGCTCGCCGAGGCGGCCGACCGCAGGGCCGAGATCGACCGGCGCGCGGCCGCCATCACGGGGCACGCCGAGGCGAACGGGCGCGGCGGGCTCGATCCCGTGCGGTACGACGATTGGGAGATCGGCGGCCGCGCGATCGACTTCTGACGCGGACGCCGCTTTCGTCGCATATCAGGTCGAGGCAAGACGTAATCGGTTCGGGCCGCGTCATTCAATAGCCGTCCAGCCTTCCATCGGGCTGAGCGTCGCGCAGGCCGGGCCGCCGTCCTTGGCTCTGCCGGGCAGCCGTGCCTCGAGAATACGGCCGGCCAGAGCCTCGTTTAGCAGCGCTGCCGGAATGGAATGGACGTCGATCTTGGCGCGCCGGCTCCATTCGCACGGACGTTGGCCGGCCTGCTCACCGATGGCGATGTAGACGAAGCGTCGTCGAGCCCCCTCGCTGCGGACGAAGTCCCCTCGGAGTGCCGGCCCAGGCACGACTCGCACCGGCACGTCGAACGAGATCGGCTCATCACCGGCCACGACCTGTCCGACCGGCTCACTCTGCTTGTTCTGCAGGCTGTAGGCGACGCCGGGAACCGGATCCTCGACGCGGAGCCGGAGGGTGATCACCTGACCTGCTGTCATCCCCGTGCTCGATCTGGATCCGCCGCTTTCATCCTACACGAACTCGGGCATCGGCGGACCGGCCCGGCCAGGGAGACGCAACTCCGCCGGCCCGCACCCGGCTGGCAGGCGACGCTGGTCGAACGGCTCCGGCGATTGCAGGGGCGGTTCTGCGCCCGTAACACGGCGGGACAGTCATCCGGGGGAGGGGCAGGTGTCAGCCTACGATCGCGATCTCGACCGCAATCCGGCCAATCATCAGCCGCTGACGCCCCTGCAGTTCCTGGAGCGCGCCGCCGGGACCTTTCCCGACCGCACCGCGATCATCCATGGCGGCCTGCGCCGCTCCTATGCCGAGTTCTACGCCCGCACGCGGCGGCTAGCCTCCGCGCTGCGGACGCGCGGCATCGGCCGGAACGACACGGTCGCGGCGATCCTGGCGAACACGCCGGCCATGCTCGAATGCCATTACGGCGTGCCGATGTGCGGCGCGGTGCTGAACACGCTGAACACCCGGCTCGACGCTGCCACGATCGCGTTCTCGCTCGATCACGGCGAGGCCAAGGTGCTGATCACCGACCGCGAGTTCTCGCACGTCGTGAAGGCGGCCCTTGCAAAGGCCCACGTGAAGCCGCTCGTCATCGATTACGACGATCCCGAATTCGACGGTCCGGGCGAGCGCCTTGGGGATACGGAATACGAGACGCTGCTCGCCGAGGGAGAGCCCGATTTCGCCTGGGCGCCGCCCGGCGACGAGTGGGACGCCATCGCGCTCAACTACACGTCGGGCACGACAGGCGACCCGAAAGGTGTCGTCTACCATCATCGCGGCGCGTACCTGACGGCGGTCGGAAACGTGCTGTCGGCCGGCATGGGCCGGCACCCGGTCTATCTCTGGACCCTGCCGATGTTCCACTGCAACGGCTGGTGCTTCCCCTGGACGATCTCGGTCCTCGCCGGCACGCATGTGTGCCTGCGCTGGGTGCGGGCGAAGCTGATATACGACGCGATCGCGGACCATGGCGTGACGCATCTCTGCGGCGCCCCGATCGTGATGTCGGCGCTCCTCTCGGCGCCGGAGTGCGACAGGCGCGACCTGCCGCACCGCGTCGCGTTCATCACGGCCGCCGCGCCGCCGCCCGAGGCCGTGCTCGCCGCCATGGTGGGTGCCGGGTTCGACGTGACTCATGTCTACGGATTGACGGAGACTTACGGACCGGCGGTCGTCAACGAGTGGCACGGGGAGTGGGACGGAAAGCCTCCGGCGGAGCAGGCGGCGCTCAAGTCGCGCCAGGGGGTGCGTTACGTGCCCCTGGACTCCCTCGAGGTTTGCGACCCCGAGACGATGGTGCCGGTCCCGGCCGATGGCGCGACGCTCGGCGAGGTGATGTTCCGCGGCAACGTCGTGATGAAGGGCTATCTCAAGAACCCGAAGGCGAGCGCGGCGGCCTTCGCGGGTGGCTGGTTCCACTCCGGGGACCTCGGCGTGAAGCACCCGGACGGCTATGTGCAGCTGAAGGACCGCTCCAAGGACATCATCATCTCGGGCGGCGAGAACATATCGTCCATCGAGGTCGAGGAAGCGCTCTACAAGCATCCGGCCGTGCAGGCGGCGGCGGACGTCGCCAAGCCCGACGAGCGATGGGGCGAGACGCCGGTCGCGTTCGTGGAGCTGAAAGCGTCCGAGATGGTCTCGGCCGAAGAGATGATCGCCTGGTGCCGGGCCAATCTCGCCCACTACAAGGCGCCGCGGCACGTCGTCTTCGCCGAACTGCCGAAGACCTCGACGGGCAAGATCCAGAAATTCCGCCTGCGCGAGATGGCGCGGGCTTTGTGAAGCGCAAGGGCCGCTGCCCTGACCCGGGCAGCGGAAGGTTGCGTTAGCCGTGCCGGCAGATCGTCAGTGAGAGGGGCGCCGCAGGCGCGAGATCTCGTCCTTGAGCTGCAGTTTCCGCCGCTTCAGCTCGGCCACCTGGGCCGCATCGGTCGCCGGACGAACGACCGTGTCGTGAAGCTCGCGCTCCAGCGCTTCGTGCTTGCGCTCGAGCTCGGTCAGATGGTTCTGCAGCGCCATGGGTGTCTCCTCACCTGTTGCCAGAACGCAGAGTGTGCTTTCCGATATGTGGCGAACCTGTGGCCCCGGGGCATGGGATTGCGTACGGGCCGCCTTGCTGCGATGCGGGCCGGGCAGCATAGTCGCGCCCGGCTACGGGCCATCAATGTGCGATCTTTGGAGCCCCGATGGAGCTTGAGCAGGACGATGATCCCTTGGCCGCGATGCAATCGGAGCTGTCGCGGCTGAAGCAGGAGCATCGCGACCTCGATTCGGCGATCGACGCGCTGGAGAGCATGACCGGCGGGGACCAACTCCAGGTCCAGCGCCTGAAAAAGCGCAAGCTGATCCTGAGGGACCGCATGTCCTTCCTCGAGGACCAGCTCACGCCCGACATCATCGCCTGAGCGGCTGCCTCGGGTCGCTTCGAGGCACTGCGCTATTTGTCAGGCGTTTTCAGCCGCTTGCCCTCACTCCGGCCCTCCTCTAATCGGCGCTCTCCGGGCCGGAGCGCTCCGGTACGGAGCGGGACATGAGTGCCGGGGCGCCACCCGTCGCGATCATCATGGGCAGCCAGTCTGACTGGGCGACGATGCGGCATGCCGCCGAGACGCTGGATGCGCTCGACATCGCGCATGACGACCGGATCGTCTCCGCCCATCGCACGCCCGACCGCCTCTTCGCGTTCGCTAAGGGCGCGCGCGATGCCGGCTTCAAGGTGATCATCGCGGGCGCCGGCGGGGCCGCGCACCTGCCCGGCATGGCCGCGTCCATGACGACCCTGCCGGTCCTCGGCGTGCCGGTCGAATCCAAGGCGCTATCCGGGCAGGACAGTCTGCTCTCCATCGTGCAGATGCCGGCCGGCGTGCCTGTCGGGACGCTCGCGATCGGCCGGGCCGGAGCCGTGAACGCTGCGCTGCTGGCCGCCTCGATCCTGGCGCTTGCGGATTCCGCATTGTCCGGGCGGCTCGATGCGTGGCGGCAGGCCCGGACGGACGACGTCGCCGAGCGGCCGGGCGACGATGCCTGACAGGCTCGCGCCCGGCGCGACGATCGGAATCCTGGGCGGCGGCCAGCTCGGCCGCATGCTGGCGCTCGCGGCCGCCAATCTGGGACTCAAGACGCACATCTTCTGCCCCGACGCGCATTCCCCGGCCTTCGACGTCTCCGCCGCGCACACGATCGCCGAATACGAGGACGAGGCCGCCCTGCGGACTTTCGCGGCGGCCGTCGACGTCGTCACCTACGAATTCGAGAACGTCCCGGCCCGCACGGCCGAGATCATCGCGTCGCTGCGACCGCTCCATCCCGGGGCGACCGCGCTGGCGACGGCGCAGGACCGCCTCGCCGAGAAGAGGTTCGTGGCCGATCTCGGCATCGCGACCGCGCCCTTCCGGGCCGTCGCGAGCGAGGCCGAGCTGGCGCAGGCCGTCGCCGAGCTCGGCGCGCCCGCGATCCTGAAGACGCGCCGCTTCGGCTATGACGGCAAGGGCCAGGTCAGGATCGAGCCGGGCATGGGGGCCGGGGAAGCCTGGGCGCAGCTCGGCGGCGCGCCGGCGATCCTGGAAGGGTTCGTCCCGTTCCGCCAGGAGGTCTCGATCATCGGAGCACGCGGCCGCGACGGCACCTTCGCGGCCTACGAGCCCTGCTGGAACGAGCATCGCGACGGTATCCTCGACGTGACACGCCTGCCAGCAGGCCTACCGACGGCCACGGAACAGGCCGCGAGCGCGGCCGCGGAGCGCATCGCGGCCGCGCTCGACTATGTCGGCGTGATCACGGTCGAGATGTTCGTGCTCGGCGAGGGCGAGGATGCGACCATCGCCGTGAACGAGATCGCGCCGCGCGTGCACAATTCCGGGCACTGGACGATCGAGGGGGCTGAGACCTCCCAGTTCGAGCAGCATATCCGGGCGATCTGCGGCTGGCCGCTCGGGACGGTTTCGCGCCGGGGCCGGATCGCCATGCGCAACCTGATCGGGTCGGAGATCGACGCCTGGCCTGAGATCCTCGCCGCTCCGGGTGCCCATCTGCACCATTACGGAAAGGCGAAGGCGCGCCCCGGCCGCAAGATGGGCCACGTCACGACGGTTCTTCCAGGGGCCGGGTAAGGCACGTCCCACCCTGGACAGCCCCAAGCGACTCTGTTAGTCGGCGCGCTTCGGCATGGGCATGCGCCGTCTGCGCCCTTTGCCGCTTCAGACATTCACGCTGATGAGTCAGCGAACAAGGGATACAGAGGAGCGCGCGTGCAGGTTCTGGTCCGGGAAAACAACGTCGATCAGGCGCTGCGGGCTCTCAAGAAGAAGCTGCAGCGCGAGGGCGTATTTCGCGAGATGAAGCTCCGCGACCATTTCGAGAAGCCGTCGGAAAAGAGGGCTCGCGAGAAGGCCGAAGCCGTCCGGCGCGCCCGCAAGCTGATCCGCAAGCGCATGCAGCGGGAGGGCCTGCTGCCGTCGAAGCCGAAGGCACCACCACGTGGTGGTGCCCGTCCAGGTCGTCCGGGCGAGGCCCGTCCAGGGGCGCCGCGTCCGGTTGCCGCTGCCCCCGCCGTCTGACGTTTTCAGACTTTCTCAACCACGAGCCGACACCTTCCGGCCGGCGGACGGGAGTTCAAGCTTATGGTGTCCTCAGGCGGACGGAAAATCGGCATCCTCGGTGCGGTCGCTTTCACGGCTGCACTCGCTGGGTGCAACAGCGTCGGGCAGACCGCGCGCGGACCTCAGGTCGCGGTGGTCGAGGAGGACAAGAGCGGGACGGCGTCGATCAACATCGAATCGCTGTCGGACGTCGTGCAGCGCAATCCGAATGACGCCAGCGCGTTCAACACGCGCGGTGCAGCCTATGCCCGCGCCGGCCGCTACAGCGACGCCATCGCGGATTTCAACAAGGCGCTGCAGATCGATCCGAACAACGCCGCTGCCTTCACGAATCGCGGCCTCGCCCACCGGCAGACCAACCGCAACGACGCAGCCCTGGCCGATTTCTCGAAGGCGATCGCGTCCGACCCGAATTATGGGCCGGCTTATATCGGCCGTGCAAACCTCGAGCGTGCAGGCGGCAGTTTCGACTCTGCCCTGTCAGACCTCACGCAGGCGATCCGGCTGACGCCGGAATCGGCCGAGGCGTTGCATGCGCGCGGGCTCGTTTACCAGAAGATGGATCGTCACCGCGAAGCGATCATCGACTTCGATGCCGCCATCGACCGCAACGCCTATGTGGCGGCGCCTTACGAGGCGCGCGGCCAGAGCCTGATCGTCACCAAGCAGTACGACAAGGCGATCGAGGACTTCAACGCGGCCCTGAAC
>CAXUKK010000021.1:10758-14582 GCA_964251455.1 uncultured Enterovirga sp. | reverse complement strand
GGCGCGAAATCTCGAACGTGGTTCCTGCCCGGCCACCGACCCCGTCCGAACTGCGCCTGAACCCGGCATTGTCGACCCGCTGGTCATAGACGCGCGTATCGCCGAGTGCTTCCACGAACGGGATCAAGCCCGGCGTCAGTTCGTAGCCGAGCCGGCCGCGGAGCCCATACTGAGTGACGTTTCGATCGCTCTGGTCGATCAGGATGCCGCTCGGCGTGCGTGCATCCTCGTAATCGGTCCGATCGATCGTCCCCTGGAGCGAGGCGATCAGCCGGTTGAACCGGTGGGTGATCCCGACCGTCGCGCCCTCGCTGAAGATGAGCGGCCGTGTCTTCACCGGCGAGGCGAGATCCGGGCTGTCGGGACGCTGCGTGTCGATGAGGTAGCGTCCCTCGATGTTGATCTGAGTGTCGCGCAGGACGTCGACACGAAGGCCCAGGCGCCCGACCCCCTCCGGACGGCTCGCCTCCGGCACCGACGGATACTCGTTGTAGGCGCCGCGCAAATATCCTGTCAGCTCATGCCGGGACCAGTCGCTCTGGACCCGCATCTCGCCTTCGGTGTGCGATACGAACGAACCCTTCCGCTGCTGCGTCCGGTTCGGGTTCGAGTCGTAGCCGAGTGATTCCTCGATTGCCGGATACAGCATCATGCCACCGGCCCGGATGCCGAGCGAGGCGTAGGGATCCTCCTCCGCGATGCGCTTTTTCGCCAGGACGGACGGGCCGAGCGCCTGGACCGGGTCCGGCGTGCCATTGAGTTGCGGCTGCACGTCAGGCGCCAGGGTCGGAGCCGTCAACGTGGACCTGAACGGGGTTGCGGGAAGCGCCTGGACGGGGTTGCGGGAGCGCCGCGTCGTCGGCCGGGGCGGGCGGACCGGCCGGCCGGGGCGCATGCCGGGGATGGGTGTCGTGCCGATCGGCGGCTCGGCATTGGGGATCGACAGGCCGAGATTGCCGGTGGGGGCTGTGCTGCTGGTCGTCGACGGATCGGACGGGCCGGACGTACCGCGAAGCTGAGCAACGCCCGGCTGGCAGGTCGCCGCAACGATTGCAGCGACTGCCGCGGCAGTCGGGAAATAGGATCGCGTCCGAGCCACGGGCTCACCTCGGCGCAGGAGAGAAGCCGCCGCGGTCAGCGACGTGATTAACACGCGTTAAAGAGACGGGGTTAAGGAAGGGTAAGCGGGTCAGCCAATGAAGCGAGCGAAGGTCACTTCCGTTGCACCGACGCTTCGGCGTTCGAGCTCCTCGAAGCCCGCGGGAACGCTGAAGCTGCCCGCGCGCTCTTCCACCACGGCGAGGGCTCCGGGATCGAGCCAGCCGCCCGATGCAGCCGATTCCAGCGCTGGTGCAGCGAGATCGCGCCCGTAGGGTGGGTCGCAGAACAAGAGACCGAAGGTCCCGTTCTGTGCCGCCCGCCCGAGCCGGGTCGCATCCCGGCGGAACAGCCGCGTCGTGCCCCCGAGACCGAGCTTGTCGACATTCTCGCGGATGAGGCCGTGCGCGGTGGCGGAATCGTCGACCAGCAGAGCGAAAGCTGCGCCTCGGGAGATCGCCTCCAACCCCATCGCGCCGGTGCCGGCGAAGAGGTCAATGACGCGCGCGTCCTCGACCGCATCATCGTAGGCGTGGGCCAGAACGTTGAAGACGGTCTCGCGCAGCCGGTCCGATGTCGGCCGGACCGCGTCCGACTTGGGCGAGGCGAGCGGTCTCCCGCGCAGCCGGCCGCCGACGATCCGCATTGCCCGATCTCGGCGCGTCTAGCGGTCGCGTCCGCGGGGCGGACCGCCAGGGCGTCCGCCCGGTTTGCCTCCCGGCCGGCCACCTGGCCTCGCGCCACTGCCTGCAGGCCCGCCGCGGGGCGGGCCATCGCGACCATCGCGCCCCCGGCTTTCCGCGCCAAGACGCCCTTTGCCGGCGCTACCGGGCGCAAATCGGCCGGATGGCCGGCCGCCCCCCCGCTCCTCGCGATCGCGCCCGAAGCCCGCGCCTGCCGGACGCTTCGGCCGGTCCCCATCGTCGCGCCGCGCGCGCGGCGGCGGGCGGTCGGGCCGGGCAGGCCTATCACCACGGTCAGGCCGTTCGCTGCGGTCGGGCCGTTCAGCGCGGTCGTCGCGCCGTGCGCGTCTCGGCTTGGAGTCAGCATCCGACACAAGCCGTTCCACGACGACCCGCCGCCCTTCCGGTGCAGCGATCGCGCCGACTCGCTCCCGGCTGCGGCCCGCCGAAACCTGTCTCTCGGCCTTCGGATCCTCGCGGCGAGGATGGGCACGGCGAGGGGACTCCTCGCCGTCGCCGGCTTCGGCGTGCCACACGGTGCTTGGCTTCGGCCGCGTACGCGGCGCTGCCGGACGCTCGCCGCGATGCGGGCCGCGGTCCCGGTCGCTGAAGTCGCGACGGGGTGCGCGCTCCCCTCGGTCGTCGTCGCGCTGGGCGGTTCTCGGGCGCGGCGTGCGCTCGGGCGCGCGTTTCGTCTCCGCCGCCTCAGGACGGCCAAAAGGCGCGATCGGCTCCCGTACCGGGCTCTCGAAATCGACGCCCGCCTCTGCGGCGAGCGCCTGCCCAAGCTGGTCCTTGAGCACGCGCGTGCGAACCTCTTCGACAAGCCCGGATTCGAGTTCGCCGAGCTGGAACGGCCCGAAGGAGAGGCGGATCAGCCGGTTCACCTGCAGGCCGACATGTTCGAGGACCCGCTTCACTTCGCGGTTCTTGCCTTCTCGAAGGGCGAGCGTGATCCAGACGTTGTCGCCCTGCACCCGGTCGAGCGTGGCCTCGATCGGGCCATACTCCATCTCGTCGACCGTGACGCCCTTCCGAAGCTTGTCGAGTTGGGTCTGGGTGACCTCGCCACGGGCCCTCGCCCGGTAACGCCGTGTCCACCCGGTCTCCGGGTGAGCGACGACCTTGGCGAGCCCGCCATCGTTGGTGAGGAGCAGCAGCCCTTCCGTATTGATGTCGAGGCGGCCGATCGCGACAACGCGCGGCATGTCTTCGGGAAGCGAGTCGAAGACTGTCGGCCGTCCTTCCGGGTCGCGCGCCGTCGTGACAAGCCCGCGCGGCTTGTGGAACAGCCACAGCCGCGTGCGCTCGCGGGATGGGAGCGGCTCGCCGTCGATCGTGATCTTGTCGTTCGGCCCGACATTCATGGCCGGGGAGGCAAGGATTTCGCCGTTCAGCGTGACACGGCCCTCGGCGATCATCGCCTCCGCGTCGCGCCGGGAGGCGATCCCGGCCCGCGCGATCACCTTCGCGATACGTTCCTCGCTCGGGGCCGTGACCTCGGCCACCGCCCCGGAATCGGTCGGGGCGGGCTTCGTCGCCTCTGGGCGAAGGCGCCGCGGTTCCCCGCGATCCGGCCCCGCCGAACGGGGCCTCTCGCCACTTCCGTCGAAGCGCGGCGGCCGCGGGCGCTCCTCGCGCCCGGCAGGCCTGCCGGCGCCAAATCGTCCGGGGCCGGGTCGATCGTCGCGGCCAGCGGGCCGATCGGCCCCGAAGCGGCCGGGCGGCTTGCCGCGGCCGCCTGCACCCCGCTCCGGCCTCTCGGGGAAGGTGGGCCCACGCGGCGGGCGTCCGCCGGGGCTGCCGGGACGTTTTCCGCCCCTGTCATTGCTGTCTGCCATGCACGGCTGATAGCAGAGCCCGCATGGCAGAGCGAGGGACAGGTCGCGCCGAGCAGATCCGCGTCGATCCGATGGCAATCGCGATCGATGCCGCGCGTAGGGCGGGCTCGCTCGGCGAGGTGCCCGTGGGGGCGGTCATCGTCCGGGACGGGCGGGTTCTGGCGACAGGGCACAATCGGCCCCGCGCCGCGCATGACCCGAC
>CAXUKK010000021.1:0-10748 GCA_964251455.1 uncultured Enterovirga sp. | reverse complement strand
CCTCTACGTCACGCTCGAGCCCTGCACGATGTGCGCTGCGGCGATCTCGTTCGCACGGATCCGCAGGCTCTATTACGGCGCCGCGGATCCGAAGGGCGGGGCGGTCGAGAGCGGCGTCCGGTTCTTCGACGCCCCGACCTGCCACCATGCTCCGGACGTCTATGGCGGGATGCGCGAGAGCGAGGCAGCGGAGCTGCTGCGGACCTTCTTCGCGGAGCGCCGCTAGCGCGTCAGGAACTCGCGCAGTGCCGCCAACGTCTCGGCCGGCGCCTCCTCGGCGACGAAGTGCCCGCAATCGATCTCCGATCCTGTGATCCCAGGAGCAAAGGTTCCTCGCCATGCCTCAAGGGGCGGCTCTGCGCCGGGTCGAGCCAGATACCGGGCACTCCAGACGAGGAGAACCGGGGAGTTGATCGTCTTCCCGGCGGCCAGGTCGACCTCGTCCTGCTGCGGATCGAGCGTCGCACCAGCCCGGTAATCCTCGCAGAAAGCATGAATGCGGGTCGGCTCATTGCAGCTCTGGCGGTAGGCTGCAAGCGCGCGACGATCCAGGAAGTCGAGCGATTTCGAGGCGGACCAGGACCGGATCAGGTTCTCGAAGTAGGGCAGGGGATCGCGCCCGATCTCCGCCTCCGGTTCCGGCTCCGGCCGCGCCAGGGACTCCCAATGTGCGGCTGGCTGAATCCCGGCCCGGATACGCTGCCAGACCTCGAAGGTCGGCAGGATGTCGAGAAGTGCGAGCCGTTCGACCCGGCCAGGTTCGTCGAGTGCGAGGCGGTAGCCGACCCGCGCCCCGCGATCGTGGCCTGCGACCGCGAAGCGAACGTGGCCGAGTTCCTCCATCACCCGGACGACGTCGCGCCCCATGGCCCGCTTCGAATAGGTTTCGTGCGAAGCATCCCCGTGGGGAGCCGCTGACCAGCCGTAGCCAAGCAGGTCCATGCACACGACGCGGTGGGTCTTGGCGAGCTCCGGCGCGAGGCGGTGCCACATCGCGTGGGTCTGCGGGAACCCGTGCAGCAGGGCGAGCGGCGGCCCACTTCCACCCGAGCGGGCAAAGATGCGGCCGGCATCTGTGTCGATCCAATGCGACTCGAAGCCGGGAAAGAGGTCGTCGGCCATGGGGAGAACATCAGGGAATGGGGGCGGGCGGCTCGCGGAAGGTCCAGAGCTTGTGCGCCACGAAGCTCCAGACGAGCACGATCCCGGTCGTGACCACCTGTGCGGGGAGATAAGGGATGCCGAAGGCGCGCACGAGGAGCGCCATGAACGCCCAGGTGAGCCCGAACCCGACCAGCGCCACCAGCGCGAAGCGCCAGCCTGCCTCGCGGTGCGGCCGGGCGCTTGCGTAGGTGTGGCTGCGGTTCAGGAGATAGGAGACGATCCCGCCGCCGACATAGCCGACCAGCGTCGCCCGTACCGGCTCCATCCTGTAGCCCTCGACGAGGCTGATGAGCAGGCCGTAATGCACGATCGCAGCCGCGATGCCGACGCCGAAAAACGCCGAGAACTGCCGCCCGAGCGCTCGGGACCGCTGTTTGGAGGCCTGGTTCATCCCTGCAGCCAGCCGGCGAGCCGCCGCACCAGAAAGCGCGGCGCCAGCTTCGCCCCGATCGCCCCGGCCTTGTTCGCGGCGCCGGCGATCACGACCGCCTGTCCCGCCTCGTGGCCGTCGATGCCGATTTGGGCGACAGCCGCGGCGTCCATGGCGCGCTCGAACAGCTTGGACTTTTCCATATCCGCCCGGATCGTGAACTCGGTCGCGGTCGGGCCCGGGCAGAGGGCCGTCACCGTGATCCCGTGCCGGCGCGACTCCTCGTGCAGCGCCTCGGAGAGCGACAGGACATAGGCCTTTGTCGCCGCATAGGTCGCCATGAACGGGACGGCCTGGAAGGAGGCCGTGGAGGCGACATTCAGGATGCCGCCGCGTCGGCGCGCGATGAGGCCGGGCAGCACGAGCCGGCAGAGCTTGGTGAGCGTGACGATGTTGAGCTGCAGCATCGCGACCTGGTCGCCATAGGGCAGGGTGGCAAAACCGCCCCGCAGGCCGAACCCGGCATTGTTGACCAGCGTCCCGATCTCGATGCCGCGCCGGTCGAGCTCCGCCACGAGCGACTCGGCACCGTCCGGCTGCTCGAGATCGAGCACGATCGTCTCGACCCGAAGGGCGGGGGAGATCGCCTCGATTTCGCTTTTCAGCTCGCTCAGTCGCGCCTCGCGCCGGGCGGTCAGGACGAGCGAGCGTCCACGGGCGGCGTAGATCCGTGCCATCTCGGCCCCGATCCCGCTCGAGGCTCCCGTGATCACCGCCCAGCGCGGGTCCTGCATGTGCTCGCCTCTCCTGGATCGCAGCCCAGCATGGGTTATGCGTATGGCCCATCAGGGTTCCGGAAGGGCACATACCATGGCGGACACGGTCGCGATCATCGGTTCGGGCGGCATCGGCGGCTATCTCGCGGCCGAACTCGCCGAGGCAGGCCGGGACGTGACGCTCTGCGTCCGGACCGCCTTCGACACGCTCGTCGTCGAGGAACCCGATCGGACGCGGGAGATCCGGCTGCCGATCGCGACCCGGCGGGAGGACGTCGGTCCGGTCCGGTTCGTGCTTCTCACCACCAAGTCGCAGGACACGGCGAGCACGAAGCCTTGGCTGGACAGGCTAGTGGGGCCGGACACCACGATCGTGGTGGTCCAGAACGGAATCGGCCATGTCGAGCGTGTCCAGCCGCTCGCGCCGGGCGCAAAGGCGATCCTGCCGGCGATCATCTACTGCTCGGTCGAGCGCGTCTCGCCCGGCCGCATCGTGCACCACACGGCGGCGGCGCTGAGCCTGCCGACACATCCGGAGAGCGGCGCCGTCGCGGAGCTGTTTGCGCCAACCTCCTTCAAGGTGACGCAAGAGGCGGATTTCACGACCGTGGCCTGGCGCAAGCTGTTCGCGAACCTCGTCGGCAACCCGATCACGTCCCTGACGCTGCGGCGCATCCGCGTGATGGCAGAACCCGAGATTCAGGCGCTAGCCGCCGGGATCCTGGCCGAGGCTCTGCAGGTCGGGGCCGCGGAGGGCGCGAGTCTGACGCAGGCCGACGCGGAGCAGGTTCTCCGTGGAATGGGCCGGGGCAATCCGGATGGCGGCACGTCCATGCTCTACGATCGCCTCGCAGGCCAGCCGCTCGAGCACGAGTACATCACCGGCGCGGTTGTCCGGGCAGCCGAGAAGCACGGCATCGACGTGCCTCTCAACCGCGCCATTCTCGCCCTGTGCGGCGCCGCGAGCGGCCACAAGCTCGATGGCTCGGAGTGAGGGGTCGCGGCGGGCTTGTCGTCCGGCGGGTAAGGATCGGGCCTACGGGCCGAGGCCGGCGCTGCTCAGCTCGTGATGCGGGGGGACGCGATGGACTCCCCAATGGCCTTGAAGGCGGGCGCCAGGTCCTCGGCCTTCAGGACGTCGTAGAAGAAGGAATCCTTGCTCGCGCACCCCTTCAGCAGGTCGGCGTTTCCGTCGATGACGCGTACCGTGTAGACCTTGATCCCTGCAGTCTTGGCGTTGGTGCAGGCGGCGGAGAGGCGCGCATCGATCTTCGCCGCACCGTCGTTGCACCACCAGCTGAAATAGCAGATTTGCTGGTCCCAGCGGTTCTGGGTGTTGAGTCCGTCGGTCAGGACGATCATCACCTTGTCCACAGTTGCGTCGCCGACGGCCAGCGTCGTTCCGCCGAGCGGCCCACTTGGCGTCAGGGCCTCCATGCCCCAGGCGACGCCGATGCCGACATTCGTGTTCCCGGTCGGCGTGAGGCCACCGATGGCGGTGCGCAGAGCCGCGTAATCGCTCGTGAGCGCAATGGCCGGAGCAAGGGCCGGCGTGCCGTCGGACTTGGAGCTGTCGCAGAGGTCGGCCCAATACTGGCCTTCGCCGCTGAGAAAGGTCGGCAACTGCACGTCGTAGGGCTGCTTCCGATCGGTGATGCAGCCCTTCCAGCTCGAGCTCGTCACCTTGTTTCCAAGACTGGAGCCCTGGGTATCGTAAAACAGCCATGACGCATTCTTGTTCGCCGTTCCGATATTGACCTGAGTTGCGAACGGAATCAGGGCGACCTTCGCATTGTTTTTGTCGGTGACGATACCGTCAAGGTAGTCGATGAGGTCCTTCGCGGATGTCTTGAGCGCAGCCATTTTGCCGGCGTCAGCCATCGAGCCGGTGTTGTCCAGAACAAGCGCAATCTCGACCGGCTTGGAGGACATGCTCGCGACTGACTTGGCCGAGACATTCATCACGTCGCGCTGGAGGATGCGCGCAAAGGCGAGATTGACCGAGACCTTTGCTTCGATCGTGACCGTTGAGCCGTCGCGAACAGCCCGGAATTGCGTGACACTCCCCTCACGGCCGGATAGCTCGAGCACAGAGTCGAACGTGCCGCGGGACCTGCTCTCGAAGTCGGTCTGGGCCAAGCTTCGCCCCGCCTTTGCTCCGGCCAGCACGGCTGCATCGGAGGCAATCTGCAGGCGGCTCTGAACGTCTCCGGCGTGGCCATAATCGACCGCCGCTCCGACCGCGAACATCAAGGGCAGAGCCGCGAAGGCGAAAATGATCGCGACGTTCCCGCTGCGGTCGGCGGCCAAGCGCTTGAGTGTCGATGTCCGGTTCATACCCAGGGTTGTACGGCGACCGCCCGCCTCAGTGGTTAATTCAGTCGAATCTCGCGCGACTGATACGAATGATCGTCAACGGCTGGTGCATGATATGCAGACAATTGTACCCCCGTCCGTCGGGTGACGCACCTGAAGGGATCAAGCGCGTGCTCGTAAGTACCGGGCTCGCGAAGCGGTATCGTGCATGTCAGGCTTCGTTGCTGTCCAACGCAGCCAACCTCGGGCCGGCCAGACGGACTCAGGCTGCCCCGAGTTCCTCCCGCACCAGGCTCACCCAATAGGCCGAGCCGAGGGTGATGATCTCGTCGTTGAAATCGTAGTGCGGCGTGTGCACCGCATGGTGGGTGCCGTCGGGCTTCACGCCGTTGCCGATGAAGATGAAGGCGCCGGGCTTCTCCCGCAGCATGTCGGCGAAGTCTTCTCCGCCTGTGATGGGCGGGGCGTCGCCGTTGACGGCCGCCTCGCCCACGAGGGAGGCGGCGACCCGCGTGGCGATGGCCGTGTGCTCCGGCTCGTTGACGAGCGCCGGCCCGATGCGGTCGTAGATCACGTCGGCCGTGCAGCCCTGGGCAGCCGCGTGCGCGGCCGCGAGTTCGCGCATGCGCCGCTCCATCGTGTCGCGAACGGAGTCCGAGAAGGTGCGGACGGTGCCGCGGATCGTGACCTCGGACGGGATGACGTTGGGCGAACCGGCGGACCCGCCATGGATCGCGCCGACCGAGACGACCGCGGGCTCGATCGCCGGGATGTTGCGGCCGACGACGTTCTGCAGGGCCAGCACGAAATGCGCCTGGGCGATCGTCGTGTCGGTGGCGAGGAAAGGCGTGGAACCGCCATGTCCGCCGGTGCCGCGGAAGATGACGGTGAAGAAGTCGACGGCCGCCATCATCGGTCCGGGCCGGAGCTTGAACTGCCCGACCGGTAGACCGGGATTGTTGTGCATGCCGTAGATCGCGTCGCATGGAAAACGGCCGAACAGCCCGTCGGCCAGCATCGCCAGGGCGCCGCCCTGTCCCTCTTCCGCCGGCTGGAAGATGAAATGGACGTTGCCCGCGAAGTCGGGCTTTTCCGCCAGATACCGTGCCGCGCCGAGCAGCATCGTGGTGTGGCCGTCATGGCCGCAGGCGTGCATCTTGCCGGGGATCGTCGAGCTGTGGGGCAGGCCCGTCTCCTCGATGATGTTGAGCGCGTCCATGTCGGCCCTGAGGCCGATGGCGCGGTTGCCGGGACGGCGGCCCCTGACGGTGCCGACGACGCCTGTCCGGCCGACCCCCTCCGTCACTTCGACCCCCCATCCGCGGAGGGTCTCGGCGACCAGGGCCGCCGTGCGCTTCTCCTCGAAGCCGGTCTCCGGATGCGCATGGATGTCGCGCCGGATGCGGATGAGGTCGTCCTTGAAGGGAGCGAATTCGTCGACGAGCGAGTGGGTCATGGGCGTCCTTCGTGTGCGTGCGAGCCGAGATAGTCGGGCGTCTTCCAGCCAAGATGCTGTCCGGCGTCGACGAAAATCAAATTCCCCGTGACATTGCGGGCCTGCGCCAGGAACAGGACGGCCTCGGCGATCTCGGCCGGCGCGACCGGGCGGGCGAGCGGAATGCCCGCGACCTCGCTCTGCATGCCTGCCTCGCCGTCATGCCGGTTAGGGGCCGTCGGGCCGGGACCGACCGCGTTCACCCGGATGCGCCGGCCTGCATAGGCCTGGGCCATCGTCTGCGTCGCGGTCCACAGCGCTGATTTTGCCAGCGTGTAGGAGAAGAACGCCGGGTTCGGCCGGAGCACACGCTGGTCGATGATGTTGACGACCGACGCCTCCGCTCCGTCCGGCACCTGTCCGGCGAAGGCTGTGGCAAGGAGCACGGGCGCGCGCAGGTTCACGGCGAAGTGCCGGTCGAGGAGCGCGGGATCGGGCGCGTCGGCCGTGTCGGGCTCGAACAGGGCAGCCGAGTTCACGAGGAGCGTCAGCGGCCCGAGCGCGGCGCTCGCGGCATCCACGATGGCGATCGGGGCGGCGGGATCGGCGAGGTCGCCGGGCACGACGGCGACCCGACGGCCGCCCGCGGCGAGCCGGATCGCGGCATGCTCCGCTTCGCGTCGGGAGCCTGGGCTGCAATGCAGAGCGACATCGTAGCCGGCGGCGACCAGCCTCTCGGCGATGGCCAAGCCGATCCGCCGCGCCGCGCCGGTGACGAGCGCGGCCGCGAGCGTCGGCCCAGCGTCGCTGCCAAAGGTCCCGCTCTCACCCGCCACGATCGGATCCGCGCATCCGCCGGCTCATAGGTGCGATTCCGGCAAGGGGGAAGGTGCCGATTGCGCCATGTGCGCCTCGCCGCCCGGCGCGGAGCCGGCCCGCGCGGCACGGCTGTGGAGGAGGTTGATGATCAGCGCCGTCCAGCCCGTCTGGTGCGAGGCGCCCAACCCGCGTCCGGTGTCGCCGTCGAAGAACTCGTGGAACAGGAGATGGTCGTCGCAGCGCGCGGTGGCGGCGAAGCCTGCGCCTTCGCCCATGCAGGGCCGGTGGCCGATGCCGTCCTTCGTAAAGAGCGAGATCAGCCGGTCCTCGAGCGCATCCGCGATGGCGGTCAGCGTCCGTCGCTGCCCGGAGCCGGTCGGGTATTCGACCACGAAATCGTCGCCGTAATAGGCGTGGAAGCGGCGGATCGACTCGATGAGGAGGTAGTTCATCGGCATCCAGACCGGGCCGCGCCAGTTCGAGTTGCCGCCGAACATGTTCGAGGTCGAATCGGCCGGGTCGTAGCGCACCGTGAAGGAGGTGCCGAGCTCGTTCAGCGAGAACGGGTGGTCGCGGTGCGCCTTCGACAGCGAGCGCACGCCGAAGGGGGACAGGAACTCGCTCTCGTCAAGCACCCGCCGAAGCAGCGCCTTCATGCGGTGGCCGCGCAGCAGCGACAGGAGCTTGCGGTCGCCGACGCCGCCCTCGGTCCAGCGCGACACGAGCTTGGCAAGATGCGGCCGGTTGTCGAGCACCCAGTTCAGCCGGCGGGCGAAATCCGGGAGCCGCTGCAGCATCTTCGGATCGATCACCTCGACCGCGAAGAGCGGCACGAGCCCGACGATCGAGCGCACCCGGAGCGGAATCATGCGCCCGTCCGCGAGGTCGACCTCGTCGTAGTAGAACTCGTCCTCGTCGTCCCAGAGCCCAAAACCCTCGCCGCCCATGTCGGTCATAGCCTCGGCGATGAGGAGGAAATGCTCGAAGAACTTCGACGCCGTGCTCTCGTAGACGTCGTTGTGCAGCGCGAGCTCAAGCGCGATGCGCATCATGTTCAGCGCATACATGGCCATCCAGGCCGTGCCGTCCGCCTGGTGCACCCGGCCGAAGCCCGGCGGTGGACGCGAGCGGTCGAACACCCCGACATTGTCGAGCCCGAGGAAGCCGCCCTGGAAGACGTTGCGGCCGTCGGCGTCCTTCCGGTTCACCCACCAGGTGAAGTTGATGAGGAGCTTGTGGAAGATCCCTTCCAGGAAGGCGAGGTCGCCGCGCCCGCCGCGCCGCTCGCGGTCGATCTCGAAGACCCTGAACGTCGCCCAGGCATGGACGGGCGGATTCGTATCGCCGAACTCCCACTCGTAGGCGGGCAACTGCCCGTTCGGATGCATGAACCATTCGCGCGTCAGCAGCGTGAGCTGCTTCTTGGCGAAGTCCGGATCCAGCAGCGCCAGCGGGATGCAGTGGAAGGCGAGGTCCCAGGCCGCGAACCAGGGATATTCCCACTTGTCCGGCATCGACAGGATGTCGGCGCTGCAGAGATGGCGCCAGCCCGAATTGCGGCCGCCGCGGCGCTCAGGTGGGGGAGGGGGCTGGAGCGGATCGCCGGCGAGCCAGGCCTGGACGTCGTAGCGGTAGAGCTGCTTCGACCAGATGAGCCCGGCCGAGGCCTCGCGGTGGATGCGGCGTGCATCCGGGTCCGTGATCCCGTCCTGCAGCGTGTCGTAGAAAGCGTCCGCCTCGGCGGTCCGCCGCTTCAGCAGGGCGTCGTCCGTGTCGACGGCCCGGCCCTTCGACGAGCCGGCGAGCCGGACCCGCGCCGTCCCGGTCTGGCCGGGCTCCAGGCGCAGCGCAAAATGCACGCCGAGCCTCGTGCCGGCCGCCGCCGCGACCGCGCTCCGGTCGCCGTCCACGATGGCGGCCCCGATGCCATCCTTGAACGGCCCGGGCGCGTCATTGCGCCCGCCATGCAGCCGCAGGTTCGTGTCGTTCTCGCAGAACAGCAGCTCCGGGCTGCCCTCGACGGTCAGGTGATAGGTGCCGATGCGCGGATGCTCGCAGCGGACGCTGCCGTCTTCCTGCAAGGCCATCGAGGGCTTCCAGGGCACCTGGTCGTCGCGCCAGGACCAGACGTTGCGGAACCAGAGCTGGGGCACGAGGTGGATGTCCGCCGCCTCGGGCCCGTGGTTCGTTGCGCTCACCACCATGTGGATGTCGTCCACATCCGCCTTCGCGTATTCGACCGTCACGTCGAAGAAGCGGCCGTCGTCGTAGATCCCCGTCTCGCCGATCTCGTATTCAGACGCGTCGCGTCCGCGTCGGCGGTTCTCCCGGGCGACGGCCTCGTACGGGAAGGGCCGCTGCGGGTAGCGGTAGAGGAACTTCAGGTAGGCGTGGCTCGGGGTCGCGTCGAGGTAGTGGTAGACCTCCTTCACGTCCTCGCCGTGGTTGCCCTCCTCGTTGGTGAGGCCGAAGAGTCGCTCCTTCAGGATGTGGTCGCGCCCGTTCCAGAGGGCGAGCCCCAGGCACAGGAAGGAGCGTTCGTCCGTGATGCCGGCGATCCCGTCCTCGCCCCAGCGATAGGCGCGCGAGCGCGAATCCTCGTGGCTGAAGGAACGCCAGGCATTGCCGTCGGCGCTGTAATCCTCGCGGACCGTCCCCCATTGCCGCTCGGCCAGGTAGGGGCCCCAGAGACCCCATTCCTTCTCGCCGCGGGCCATCTCAGCGATGCGGCGGCGCTCGGCCCAGCCATCGACATTGTCTTTGCCGTCCGACGTCATGGATGTCGATGAGATCCCGTCATGGCCGTTCGCCCGGTCGCAGATCCTGCCTGCCGGAGTCGGACGTGAACCCGAGGGTGCCCGGCCGCGATGCGCAACGCAACGGCGCAGGCAACGACACGATCCGGCGGAACTCACGCGAGGGCGGCCAAGTTCGCAATGCGTTCAGCGAGTGCCGGCGTTGCCGGCCGCGAGCCACAGCCTGCTGAGCATGCTGCAACTCGTCGCCCCGGGAACCTTCATCGGGGCCGGGCCCACTCAGGCCCGAGTCTCGGAAAGCGTGAGCGCGCGCCCCGCGTTCCGCACAGCCAGAGGATACCGTGCAACAAGCCGAAATCATTATCTTCGATTGCGACGGCGTCCTCATCGACAGCGAGATCATCGTCTGTCGGCTGGTCAGCGAGGTGCTTACCGAACTCGACTATCCGATCACGCTCGAGGGGGTCGTCGAGCGCTTTGCCGGGCGGCCGCAACGCGAAATGGTCGCCGACATCGAAGCCGACTGCGGCCGCACCCTTCCGGAGCGCTTCTTCGCCGAATGCAAGCGCCGGACAGCAGACGCCTACAGGACCGAACTCCGGCCGATCGATGGAGTGCGCCAAGTTCTCGATGAGATCGACGTTCCCGTGTGCGTCGCGTCAAGCGCCTATCCGGAGAAGCTGCGGCTCGGCCTGGAATCCACCGGCCTCTACGACAAGCTCGCTCCCAACCTCGTCAGCGCATCGTTCGTGGCGAGAGGTAAGCCCGATCCGGATGTGTTCACCTACGCGGCGGGCTGGATGCGCCGGCCCGTGACCGAATGCATCGTGGTGGAGGACAGCATACCGGGCGTGCAGGCCGGGCGGCGGGCGGGCATGCGCGTCATCGGCTTCACCGGCGGGAGCCATTGCCCGCCTGGGCACGCGGAGCGCCTGCTCGAAGCCGGAGCCGAAACGGTCATGGCTCGCATGCAGGATCTCCCGACTTTGGTGCCGGAAGCTTTCGACCGGAAAGCCATCAGCTCAGTGCTGTAACGCGCGCCGGCACGTCTCAGAGACGGTAGCGGATCTGGTCGGTCCAGAAGCGCTCGAGGCGCACGAGGGCCTGGTTGA
>CAXUKK010000020.1:14027-14818 GCA_964251455.1 uncultured Enterovirga sp. | reverse complement strand
CACCACGGCGGCGGCGGTGATTTCTCGGCCGCCGATGAGGCTCAAGGACGTCACTCGGCCGTCAGCCAAGTTCAGATCGTCCACCTCCCCCTCGATGATGGTCAGGTTGGGAGTCTCGGCCAAGATGCGCTGCACCGCGCGGGCGTAAAGCTTGCGGTCCGCCTGCGTTCGCGGACCTCGGACGGCCGGGCCCTTTCGGCGGTTCAGCAGGCGGAACTGAATACCGGCTTCGTCGGCGGCACGGCCCATCACCCCGTCAAGCGCATCCACCTCACGGACGAGATGGCCTTTCCCGAGCCCGCCGATAGCCGGATTGCACGACATGGCCCCGATTGTCTGGCGCGAGTGGGTGACGAGCGCGGTTCGGGCACCTAGCCGCGCAGCCGAAGCGGCAGCCTCCGCCCCGGCATGACCGCCGCCGACGACAACGACGTCGTAGCGCAGGAGATTGTCTGTGCCGTGTTCCACGTGAAACGCCGCCTTACTTCCCGATGCAGAACTGCCCAAAGATCCGGTCCAGTACCTCTTCGACATCGACATGGCCCGTGATGCGCCCAAGAGCCCGAAGGGCTAGGCGAAGATCCTCAGCCGCAAGCTCCTCGTGCCCTGCGCGATGCGCCACTCTCGCACGGGATAGAGCGATTACCACATCCTCGAAGACGCGCCGGTGGCGCTCACGGGTGATCACCGCATCACCCGCACCCGTCAAATCTGCCTCGGCTCTCCGCCGAACTTCATCGACCAGGCCGTCGAGCCCTTCGCCTGTGAGGCCCGATACGGAATGACCGACC
>CAXUKK010000020.1:0-14017 GCA_964251455.1 uncultured Enterovirga sp. | reverse complement strand
GACCGATCAAACCCGGTACCGTCCCCAGATCGCGCTTTGTCGCGATTGCCAGGATTGTCGTCCCAACCTCTTCCGCATCGATGATCGGCGTGTCGGGTGCACTGAGCCATAGCACGAGGTCGGCCTCCCGTGCACGTCTGCGCGTAAGCGCGATACCTTCCAGCTCGACGGGGTCAGATGCGTCCCGCAGCCCCGCCGTGTCTACGAAGGTGACGGGCAGGCCGCCGAGGTCACAACGCACCTCGATGGCGTCGCGCGTTGTCCCTGCGTGGGGTGACACGATCGCGACCTCGCGGCGGGCGAGTGCATTCAGCAGCGTTGACTTGCCGGCGTTGGGCGGGCCTGCGATCACGACCACGAAGCCTTCACGCAACCGTTCACCTGCGCCAGCTCTCGCGAGCTCCGCGTCGATGTCGGCCTGCACGGAATGGATGATAGCCTGAGCTTCAGAACTTGCCACTTCAGAAACGTCGGCCTCGTCCGTGAAGTCGAGCCCGGCCTCCGCCAGCGCAAGCGCATCGGTGAGCTGGTCGCGCCACTTCACCACCTTGCGTGCCAGCGCACCTTCAAGCTGTCGCAGCGCTTGGCGCCTTTGCGCTTCAGTTTCCGCGTCGATGAGGTCGGCGAGCCCTTCGACGGCGCTCAGATCCATGCGGCCGGACAGGAAGGCGCGGCGAGTGAATTCACCAGGCTCGGCCGCCCTCAGGCCCGACAGGTTCGAAACCGCCCGCAGCACGGCGACACGGACTGCTACGCCGCCATGGATATGCAACTCGGCCTGGTCTTCGCCGGTGAAGCTGCCGGGACCCGGCAACCAAAGCACGAGCGACTGGTCGAGAACGTCACCCGATATTGGATCCCGGAGTCGGCGCAGCGAAGCTCGCCGCGGCTCCGGAACGTTGCCATGCAGCAGCGCCTCGAGTGCAGGGCGACAGCCCGGACCGGAGAGCCGGATGACGGCGATACCTGCACGGCCGTATCCTGAGGCCAGGGCGAAGATGGTGTCGCCCGAATTCATTGGGCTGGCGGCTCATGGTGGCGCGGCGCACCAGCCGCAGGCCATTCGCGTAACGCTGAGCCAGCGCTCATGTCGAGTCTGCGACGAAGGACAGGTCATCTCCCGCCCGATACTCGCCACCACGATCAAAGCTCAACTTGGCGGCGGTCGTCCGAACTTGATAGGGGATCAGGCGTGAGGGGTGTCGCCCAGGTACTGACACACATACAGCGCCGGGAGGGGCGAAGGTGAGCCATGCCTCACTGTGCAGCTCTTGAGGCCGCTCCCGGCGTGTCGTCCGCGTCGTCTCTGAGCCGCTGGGCTGCCGCCCGTACGAGATCGGCAGCCGTCAGGCGGCGTCCTGCTGAGGTGGTTCCATCAAGGACCTCCTTCGTTGCGGATTAGCCGGCTGGCGCCTTGCCGGCGTAGCCGATTTCGCTCGGCAGTGACGATCATCTGCCGAGCAAGGGCCGAGTCAAGCACTCATCGTCATCAGGCGCAGACGCCGGCGCGATCGTGCGATATCGTCCGTTGCAGGAACTGGGAGCAACGATGAGCACGAAAGTCTTGATTGGCGGAGCGGCAATTGTCCTTGCAGCCGCAACCTCGGCGCTGGCGCAGGCTCCAGCCAACACGCTGGATACGATCCAGAACCGCGGCAACGTGGCGATCTGCACGACGGGCGATTACAAGCCATTCACGTATCAGGCTGCAGGTAGCGAGGGCTTCGAGGGCATCGACATTGAACTGGGCCGCTCTCTCGCCAAGGCGATCGGCGTGGAGCCCCGCTACGTCAAGACGAAGTGGGCGGACCTGATGGCCGACTTCACGGCAGGCAAATGCGACATTGCCATGGGCGGGATCTCGGTCACGCTCGAACGGCAGAAGCGAGCCTTCTTCTCAGCGCCCTATCTCGTAAATGGCAAGGCATCCATCGCGCGCTGCGCCGACAAGGACAGGTTCGCAACCCTCGAAGGGATCGATAAACCGGACGTGAGGGTGATCGTAAATCCGGGTGGGACCAACGAGCGCTTCGTCCGCGCTGCCCTGAAGAATGCGAAGATCGAGACCTTCCCGGACAACCGGACGATCTTCGACGAGGTTCTGGCGGGCCGGGCGGACCTGATGGTCGCGGAATCGGTCGAGGTGAAGTTGCAGGAGAAACTGCGCCCGGGGCTCTGCGCGATCAGGCCTGACGAGCCGCTCCAGTACGGCGAGATGGGCTACCTGCTGCCGAAGGGCGATGTCGTGTTCAAGGCGTTCGTGGATCAATGGCTCCACCTGGCGAAGGCCTCCGGCGAGTTCGGGAAGGTTTTCGACGCCAATATGAAGTGAGCTCGCCCGCAGCATGCGCCGCGGCCAAGCGGCACTTGCAGAATTGCCAGGGCTTCATCGCACTCTCCACTGTCGACTGGCGCGCGAGGTGCTTAGACGAACCTCTCGCGCCCGTGCTGGCGCTACCTCGCTTTGGACCTGTGCAATGACCTCTGCCAACTCACGTCAGGCTGACCACCCGATCGATCCGTTGTTCTTGGAGCGCTGGTCGCCCCGTGCATTTACGGGGGAGGTGATCTCCGAGGCGGACCTGTTCACAATGCTTGAGGCGGGGCGCTGGGCGGCATCGTCCTACAATTCGCAGCCGTGGCGCTTTCTCTACGCGCGGCGCGATACGGCGCATTGGGAGCGGTTTCTAGCGCTTCTCAACGATTTCAATCGATCTTGGGCGAAGAACGCGTCGGTTCTCGTCGTTCTCGTGTCGAACTCGCTCATGCGACCGCCGGGCGCCGACAAGGACATTCCTTCGCACAGCCATTCGCTCGATGCAGGCGCCGCGATCGCCAACGTACAGCTTCAAGCGTCCCGGATGGGCTGGCAGGCGCACGGAATGGTCGGGTTCGACATGGACCGAGCCTTCGCGGACCTGAACGTCCCGCAAGGCCACCGGGTCGAGGCGGCCTATGCGATCGGCCGGCCGGGCGACAAGGCGATGCTGCCGGAGGCACTCCAGGCCCGCGAAACCCCGAGCCCGCGCGTGCCGCTATCGCAGATGGCGTTCGAGGGCGGTTTCCCGGCTGCCTGAACGCGAGGCTCGTTGAGCCTCGTAAAAAGCAGATGAAAAGGTGAGCCGGCGTTGTGCCGGCTCAGGTGTTCATCGAATCGAAGAAGTCGCCGTTCGTCTTCGTCTGCCGCAGCTTGTCGAGCAGGAACTCCATCGCATCGACGGTACCCATCGGGTTCAGGATGCGGCGGAGGACGTACATCTTCTTGAGCGTATCGGCGGGTACCAGCAACTCTTCCTTGCGTGTGCCGGACCGCGTGATGTCGAGCGCCGGAAAGATCCGCTTGTCCGAGACCTTCCTGTCCAGGATGATCTCGGAGTTACCCGTGCCCTTGAACTCCTCGAAGATCACCTCGTCCATGCGCGATCCAGTATCGATCAGCGCCGTTGCGATGATGGTGAGCGAGCCACCCTCCTCGATGTTTCGGGCAGCACCGAAAAAGCGCTTCGGTCGCTGCAAGGCGTTGGCATCGACACCGCCGGTCAGCACCTTGCCGGATGACGGCACGACCGTGTTGTAGGCGCGGCCGAGGCGGGTGATCGAGTCGAGCAGGATCACGACGTCGCGGCCGACCTCGACCAGGCGCTTGGCCTTCTCAATGACCATCTCGGCCACCTGCACGTGCCGGGCAGCCGGCTCGTCGAAGGTCGAGGAGATGACCTCGCCCTTCACCGAGCGCTGCATGTCGGTGACCTCCTCGGGCCGCTCGTCGATGAGGAGCACGATGAGGTAGCATTCCGGGTGGTTGGCCGTGACGGACTTTGCCACGTTCTGGAGCAGGACTGTCTTGCCAGTCCGCGGGGGCGCGACGATCAGGGCACGCTGGCCTTTGCCGATCGGTGCCACGACGTCGATGATGCGGGCAGAGAAATCGCGCTTGCCGGTCTCTTCGACAAATTCGAGGCGGATGCGCTCGTCCGGATAAAGCGGCGTCAGGTTGTCGAAATGGACCTTGTGCTTGAGCTTCTCGGGGTCCTCGAAATTGATCGTCGTGACCTTGAGCAAAGCAAAGTAGCGTTCGCCCTCCTTCGGACCGCGGATCGGACCATCGACGGTGTCGCCGGTGCGTAGTCCGAAGCGCCTAATCTGCGAGGGCGACACGTAGATGTCGTCAGGGCCAGGCAGATAGTTCGAATCGGGCGAACGGAGGAAGCCGAAGCCATCCTGCAGCACCTCGACGACGCCCTGGCCGACGATCTCGGTCTCCTGGGCAGCAAGCTGCTTCAGGATGGCGAACATCAGTTCCTGCTTGCGCATGGTCGACGCGTTCTCGACTGCAACCTCCTCGGCAAAGGCCAGGAGCTCGGTCGGGGACTTGGACTTCAGGTCCTCAAGTTTGACTTCCCTCATTGGGGAACACTCTCGCGGGTAGAGAAAGGGCCGGGACTCGCGGGGAGGGCCGACAGGGGAGCCCGGTTTTGCGCGCTAGCGGAAATGAGCCTTGTCGGCTCCACCACGCGTAGCGACCTGTCGGATGGAAGAACTCGTGTATAGGGCCTTTCTGGCCTGTCCTCAAGAGCTGAGCCGTAAAATCAGAACGGCTTGAAGACGACGAGCACGACGATCGCCACGAGGCAGAGCGTTGGGACCTCGTTGATGACCCGGTAGTAGCGGCCGGAATGGGTGTTGCGGTCCTCCGAGAACTCCCTCAGCCGCCGGACGAGGACGCCGTGCAGGCCTGAAAGCACGAGCACCACGGCCAGCTTGGCGTGCAGCCAGCCCTCGCGGTAGGCGCCGATCTCCCACGCGAGCCACAGCCCGAAAACCCAGGTCGCAGCCATCGCCGGGTTGATGATCGCCTTGAGGAGCCGCCGCTCCATGACCTTGAAGGTTTCGGATTGCGGCGATCCTACCAGTGTGTCGGCGTGATAGACGAACAGGCGGGGGAGGTAGAACAGCCCCGCCATCCAGGCCACCATCGCTATGATGTGGAGGCTTTTCAGCGCCGGATAGAGCATCAGGGTCTGGACGTGTCGCGCGGCGCAGCGCTCCTCACGCGCTTCAGCATGCGTTCGACATGCGCGACTGGCGTCTCGGGCAGGATGCCGTGGCCGAGATTGAAGATGTGTGGCCTACCCTCGACGGAATCGAGAATCGCATCGACGCCGCGGTCCAGAGCATCGCCGCCAGCCAGCAGTGCCAACGGGTCGAGATTGCCCTGAGTCGGGAGGTGTTCCGGGAATGTCGGCAGGATATGGGCTAGGTCGACGGTCCAGTCGAGCCCGAGCGCATCGCCAGGACAGTTCCAGCCGAGCTGGGTCATATGACCGCCGGACCCTCGGACGAACACGATGACCCGTGCTTCGGGCTTCACGGCCTTTACGCCGGCAACGATCCTGGAGATCGGTTCGAGCGAGAGCGGACCGAACAGGACCGGGGGCAGGGCAGCGCCGAACGATTCGAAGATCTGGACCGCATCCGCGCCAGCCTCGATCTGTCGGACGAGATAGATGGTCGACGCCTCGACGAGCCGGTCGATCAGCGCGCTCATCAGCTCAGGATCGCGGTAGGCGAGCGTCCGGGCAGGTGCCTGGTCGGGCGTGCCTTTACCGGCGATCATGTAGCTCGCCACCGTCCAGGGTGCGCCACAGAAGCCGAATAGCGCCGTTTCCTGCGGGAGAGCTTCGCGGACGCGCTGCAGGGTCTCGAAGACGGGCGCCAACTTCTCGAGCGGCAGCGTCGGTGCCAGCTTGTCGAACGCCTCCATGGTGGTCGTCTGCGACAGCCTTGGACCTTCACCTTCCTGGAACGTCACGTCGGCCCCGAGAGCATGCGGGACGACGAGGATGTCCGAGAACATGATGGCGGCGTCGAAGCCGAACCGGCGGATCGGCTGGAGCGTCACCTCTGCGGCGAATTCGGGATTGTAGCAGAGGTCGAGGAACGACCCGGCCTTGGCCCGAACGTCGCGGTACTCGGCCAGATACCGTCCTGCCTGTCGCATCATCCATACGGGCGGAGGCCATACGGCTTCACCATCCAGGACGCGGCAGATCGGTTTCCCGCCTGCGACGAGCGCTTCCGGGCTTTCTAAAGAGGAATCTAGAATCTGAATCTCTCTTTCTCTTCTTGGATGGGTCCGACTCGCTGCCGCAAGCCGATCCACAGGCTGCCCACAATCGACTAGCACGAATCTTTTTCGCAGGCGCTCCGGCCGCCGTTAACGAAGCGTCAAGGTTACCAGAGTGTTAACGGACGCTTCAAGGCTGCGGATCGGGAGCGTACGCAGGGGGTAAGCCCGTCGTCACCGATTCAAGGTGTCCAGGCTTCCCGCCGCAATGGCTGTTGAGGCGGAACCGGACAGGCCGGCATCCGGGTTCGCTGGACCGGGCCGGCAGGGTCCCTTATCCACACCCATCGACTCCCCGATCGCGGATTATCCCCTTGGGCCGCAGCTACTTTCATCTCCATCTCGTGTCGGATTCGACCGGCGAGACCTTGATCGCCGTGGCACGCGCGGCTGCCGCCCAGTACGAGGGCGTCTCGGCGATCGAGCACGTCTACCCACTCGTCCGCTCGGCAAAGCAGCTCGACCGCGTGATCTCGGAGATCGATGCGGCGCCGGGCCTCGTTCTCTATACGCTCGTCGACCGGGAGCTTGCGGTGAGGCTTGAGGAGACTTGCCGGGCGGCCGGATGTCCGCACCTTTCGGTGCTGGCGCCCGTGCACGCGCTCCTCGAGTCCTATCTCGGGGCTGCCTCAACAGCGCGGCCGGGTGCCCAGCACGTCTTGAATGCCGAGTATTTCAAACGCATCGACGCGATGAACTTCACGCTCATGCACGATGACGGACAACTTCCGGCTAATCTGGATGACGCTGACGTGGTGCTGGTCGGCGTCAGCCGGACGTCCAAGACGCCGACGTCGATCTATCTTGCCAATCGAGGACTTAAGACCGCCAACATCCCGTTGGTGCCCAACATGCCGGTCCCGCCGGGGCTCGAGACAGTGCGGCGGACGCTCGTCGTCGGGCTTGTCGCCTCGCCCGAACGCATCGTGCAGATCCGCCAAAACCGGCTTCTCTCCCTCAAGGCCGACGAGGACACGTCCTACGTCGATCGCGAACTCGTCGCGGAGGAGATCGCGTTCTCTCGCCGCCTCTGCGCGCGTCATAATTGGCCGATCATCGACGTAACGCGCCGGTCGATCGAGGAAACGGCCGCCGCGATCCTCGACCTTTACCGCGACCACGCTCTCCGGTTCATCGCGGTCTGATGCGCGGGCGCGGCCTCTGGCGCGGACCTGCGCCGCTCCTTCTCGCGTCGACCAGCCAAGTCCGGCGCATGCTTCTGGAGGGAGCTGGGCTTCCGGTCGAAACCGTCTCGCCGGGCCTCGACGAGCGGGCAGTCGAGGCGTCGCTAGGTCCTGGAGTCACGCCAGGAGAACTCGCGTCCCGGCTAGCCCGACGGAAGGCCGAGATCGTCGCGAGTTCGGCTCCTGAACGGGTCGTGATCGGGGCAGACCAGGTTCTCGACCTGGACGGTGAATGCCTTGGCAAGCCCGAAACTCCGGATGGAGCGCGGCGCCAGATCGCCCGCCTCGCAGGCCGGAGCCATGTGCTGCACAGCGCTGTCGCAATTGCGGCAGATGGGAAGGTCCAAACGCTCGCGCTCGAGACGGCTCGGCTTACGATGCGCGAACTCGATGAGACAGCGGTCGCGCTCTACGTCGATTCGGCCGGCCAGGCGGCGACGCGCAGTGCGGGTGGCTATGAGATCGAGGGTCTCGGTATCCACCTCTTCACGCAGGTGCACGGCGAACACTCGACGATCCTCGGCCTTCCGCTCCTGCCGACACTGGCCGCGTTGCGCGACCTGAAGCTTCTCGCGCTGTGACCCGGCGCACATTCGTCATCGGGCACCCTATTGCCCATTCGCGCTCGCCGCTCATTCACGGGTACTGGTTGGAGCGCTACGGCATATCCGGTTCCTACCATCGGATCGACGTTGGTCCGGCAGCGCTGCCCGAGTTTCTCCGCAGTATCGAGGCCGCGGGATTCAGCGGCGGCAACGTAACCATCCCGCACAAGGAAGCCGCTTGCCACATGGTGGACGAAGCGACGCCCCGTGCGGCACGGGTTGGCGCCGTGAACACGCTGTGGCTCGAAGGAGGCCGGCTTATCGGGGACAACACGGACGGCGAGGGTTTCCGGGCCAGCCTCGCGCAGACGATTGGTCAGGGTTGGGCCGAGGAGATCGACACGGCGCTGGTGCTCGGGGCAGGCGGCGCGGCACGAGCGATTGTCGCTGCCCTGCTTGACGCCGGAATACCCCGCATCGAGGTAGCGAACCGGACGGAAGCGCGAGCACACGAGCTTAGCCGTTTCTCGCTCGATCGCGTCGCGGTTCTCCCCTGGGACACTCTGCACGCGCAGCTTTCCCGGGCGGATCTCCTGGTCAACACGACCCAATGCGGGATGACGGGCCAGCCCCGCCTCGATCTGGAGGTCGGAGAGCTGTCCGCGCACGCGATCGTGGCCGATATCGTCTATGCACCCCTGGAGACAGAACTGCTGCGCTCCGCCCGAGCGCGCGGGCTGCGGGCGGTCGACGGGCTCGGCATGCTGCTCCACCAGGCGGTGCCTGGTTTCGAGCGCTGGTACGGCGCCAGGCCGGAGGTCACCGGCGAGTTGCGCGCTCTGATCGAAGCCGACGTCCGGCGCACCCCATGACCTTTCTTCTCGGCCTGACCGGCTCGATCGGGATGGGAAAGTCGGCGACCGCAGCCATGTTTCGCCTCCTCGGCGTTCCTGTTCACGATGCGGATGTTGCCGTCCACGCGCTCTATCGCGGCCGGGCGGCGCCGCTCATCGAAGAAGCCTTTCCGGGCACCGTCATGGACGGCGCCGTGGACAGGGCAAAGCTGTCGGAGCGCGTCGTGGGGCGGCCGCATGCGATGCGGCGGCTGGAAGCCATCGTTCATCCGCTCGTCCGTGAAGAGGAGATAGCCTTCCTCCGTCGGGCGGTCGCGGAACGCCGTCCCTTGGTCGTGCTCGATGTGCCCCTCCTCTTCGAGACGGGCGGCAACCGCCGGTGCGACGCGGTGGTGGTGGTTACCGCCGACGCCGAAATGCAGGAAGCGCGCGTCCTTGCCAGACCGGGCATGACGGCCGCGAAGTTCGCCGCGATCCGGGCGCAGCAGATGGCGGACGCCGAGAAGCGCCGCCGCGCTCATTTCATTGTGGATACAGGGCATGGCTTCCCTCGGGCAAAGGGCGCCGTCTCTGGTATCGTGCGTGCGCTGGCCGGTCGGCCGGGCCGCATTCTGGGCTCGCGGCTCCAGGAAGAGGAGGCAGGTTCTGGGCCCGCTGCGTGAGA
Organism: uncultured Enterovirga sp.; assembly: GCA_964251455.1. Taxonomy (GTDB): domain Bacteria; phylum Pseudomonadota; class Alphaproteobacteria; order Rhizobiales; family Beijerinckiaceae; genus Enterovirga. The sequence continues at coordinate 4,643 of CAXUKK010000020.1, read as the reverse complement.
TCGTCTTCGACACGGAAACCACTGGCACCGAACATCTCGCCGGCGACCGCGTGGTCGAGATCGGCTGCATCGAGCTTCTGAATCATATTCCGACCGGACGGGTCTTTCATAAGTACATCAACCCAGAGCGGCCTTGCCATCCCGAGGCGTTCAAGGTGCACGGCCTCGCCGACGAGTTTCTGGCCGGGCATCCGTGTTTTGCGGTGCTCGCGGACGAAGTGTGCGAGTTCTTCGCAGATGCAAGGCTCATCGCGCACAACGCCAGCTTCGATATCGCCTTCATGAACGCGGAATTCAGACGGACCGGCCACCCCGTCATCGTCATGGACCGTGTCCTGGACTCGCTGTCACTCGCGCGCCGCAAACATCCGGGCGCCTCGAACAGCCTCGACGCACTCTGCCAGCGCTACGGAATCGATAACTCTCGCCGCAAGAAGCACGGCGCGCTCCTCGATGCGGAACTGCTCGCGGAGATCTATATCGAGCTGATCGGGGGCAAGCAGGCCGATCTCGGCCTCTCTATCAATGCCGCGCCCCGCGGAGCTATTCAAGGCGCGCTCCTGGAGGGGCGGACGGACCGCATTTTGCGCCCGAGTCGGCCGCCGCTGAACGAGGCGGCGATCTCCGCGCACCTCGCCTTCATCGACTCGCTCGGCGGGAATCCGATCTGGCGGGATTACGTGGCCGAGGCGAACGCTGCCTGAAGCGAGGGACTCCAGACAGCCGGAGCGCGGCGCCCGAGTTCAATTGATAGGTTGGTTCGCCGCTTCACCCATCGCGACCTGTGCCTGGCCCCCCTCGGCTTCCACCTTCTGGCGGTAGAGGCCGACGAAATCGATCGGGTCGATATAGAGGGGCGGGAAGCCGCCATTGCGCACGGCCTCGGCCACGATCTGCCGCGCAAAGGGGAAAAGCAGCCGCGGGCACTCGATCATGACGACCGGGTGCATCTGGTCCTGCGGGATATTCCGGATCCGGAAAACGCCCGAATACGTCAGGTCGAAGGCGAACATCACCTCTTCGCCGATCTTGGCATTGCCTTCGAGAGAGAGATCGACCTCGAAATCCGTTTCGGCAAGCTGCTTCGCGTTGACATTCACCTGAATCGATATCTGCGGTCCACCCCCCTCCTGCGGGGTGAGGGAGCGCGGCGCATTCGGGTTCTCGAACGAGATATCCTTGGCATACTGGGCAAGCGCATTCAGCGAGGGCGCCTGCTCCGCAGTCTGAGCGCCATTGCCTGCCGGATTGTCGGCCATGGAGAGATCCTGTCTGTTTGCTGGCGAGAGGCCCATCCGCGGCAAGGGCACACGGTCCGGCGGAAAGCAGGTCGCGCTATCATGCTTCGTTCAGGGTCACAAGGCTGAGAGGCGGGCGTTTGCTTGTTATGGGCAGCGCTGGATGTTACGAGAAATGCCCCCACATAGGCGCAGGGTCGGATGGCAGACATCTGACTGAAATGGCCGTGAAATCGGTCGCTCCTGACGCCGAAGACCCGCTTGATGATGCAAGATTCGTTCGACGTCACAACGATCGTCTTTCTCGCCCTCGCGGTCTTCGTGATCTGGCGGTTGCGATCCGTGCTCGGCCAGAAGACTGGCAACGAGCGCCCGCCCATGGATCCGTTCTCGCGACGCGAGCCGGCTGATCCCGCGCGGCCCGTTGCGAGTGGGGCCGACAATGTCGTGCGGCTTCCGTCTGCCGGCGTAGACCGGTCCGCCGCGCCTGCGACCGTCGCGCCCGCTGCTGAGCGGTGGGCCGGTGTGGCCGAGCCGAATACGCCCGTGGCACGCGGTCTCGACGAGATCGCCAAGATCGAACCGGAATTCGACGGCCGCGGTTTCGGCGAGGGCGCTAAGAGCGCCTACGAGATGATCGTCACGGCTTTCGCCCAGGGTGACCGCGCGGCCTTGAAGAACCTGCTGTCGAAGGACGTCTTCGACGGTTTCGACCGAGCTATCGCGGACCGCGAGACACGCGGCGAGAAGGCCGAGACGACGTTCGTGTCCATCGACAAGGCCGAGATCGTCTCCGTCGACGTCCGCAACCGGGTGGCTCAGGTGACGGTGCGGTTCCTGTCGAAGCTCATCACGGCGACACGGGATGCCGCCGGGAAGGTGATCGACGGCAGCCCCGAGGCGGTCGTCGACGTGACCGACGTCTGGACCTTCGCGCGCACGCTCGGTACCCGTGATCCGAACTGGCTGCTCGTGGCCACCGAAGCGGGTCAGTGATTCCGTGAGGCGGGTTCTCGCCTCGCTGATACCGCTTCTCGCGGCCGTTTCGCCCGGCCTGACTCAGCCCATCATCCCGGGCGCCGAACTCGCGGTCCGTCGCTTTGAGGACCTCCCCGGCTGGCGCGCGGACGATCATGTCGCGGCTTTTCGCGCTTTTGCCAAGACCTGCCCGGCGGTGGTCGAGGGCACGCCTGCGATACGCAGCGCTCAACCGGCCCCAGACGGTCTGTCCGCGGCCTGCCTCGATGCTCTGAGCCTGCGAGACCCCGCCGGGGATACTGCCCGCACGTTCTTCGAGCGGCGGTTCACCCCGGTCGAGGTGCTGGTGCCGGGCGGACAGGGTTTTCTGACAGGGTATTACGAGCCGGAGTTCCTCGGATCTGTAGAGCCTACGGCCGAGTTCTCCGCCCCCCTCTTTGCACGACCGAACGACTTGGTGAGTCTCGAGCCGGGGGAGGTTGTCCTGGGCGTGCCGGCAGGCGCGACTGCGGCGCGTCGGACCTCGGCGGGGCTGACCGCCTACCCGGATCGGGGCGCGATCGAGGATGGGGCGGTCGCCAGCCACACGAAGCCGATCGCGTTCCTCCGCGACGCCGTGGATGTCTTCATCGTGCAGGTTCAGGGCTCGGCGCGCCTTCGGCTCCCGGATGGGCGCGCCGTCCGGCTGGCCTACGCCGGCCGCAACGGCCTTCCCTACACGTCGGTGGCTCGGATCCTGGTACAAAGGCTCGGCATCAAGCCGGCCGAGATGACGGCAGACGTCCTGACAGGATGGCTTCGTCAGAACCCGGCGGAGGCGCGGGACTTGCTGCGGCAGAACCGATCCTACGTGTTCTTCCGCATCGCGGATGAACTCGATGCTTCGGATGGACCGATCGGCGCCGCGGGGGTGCCCGTCACGGCGGGCCGGACGCTTGCGGTCGATCGCAGCCTGTGGAGCTTTGGCCTGCCGGTCTGGCTCGAAGGCGAGTTGCCCGTCGTAGCCGGCGGCTCGCGCCCGCTCCAACGCCTCACGGTTGCGCAGGATACCGGCAGCGCCATCACGGGGCCTGCGCGGGGCGACCTGTTCTACGGCTCGGGCGATGATGCCGGACGGGAGGCCGGCCTTCTGCGCGGCGAGATCCGGTTCGTCGTGCTCTGGCCGAAGCCCGATCCCGTCCCCGCCAGGGCGCCATGAGCCGGGGCCGGCGACGGCCCCTCACCGCCGACGAGCGCCGGCTCTGGGCGGAAGTGGTTCGATCCATCGCACCGCTCGCAGGGCGCGCGGCACCGGCGGTGGAGCCTGAACCTGCCAGACCGGCGACCGAGGCGCCCCCAGTCGGCGCCGCCTCCAAGCCCAAGTTGCCTGACGTTCGCAACCCCCGTCCGGTCCTCCCACCGCTGGCGCCGATCGAGCCAAAGACCGTGAGGGCCTTGTCCCGGGGACGCACCAGGGCGGAATCCGTCCTCGATCTGCATGGTCTGACGCAGGCCGAGGCGCATTCAGCGCTCACCCGATTCCTGATGCGTTCGCAAAGCTCCGGACACCGGCTGGTGCTCATCGTCACGGGCAAGGGCCGCCCCGAGGATGGTCTGAGGCCCGGCGACCGTGGCGTGCTGCGCCGGATGGTGCCGCATTGGCTGGCGCTGCCGGAGGCGCGGCACATCGTGCTTGGATGGGACGAGGCCGGCACCCGGCAGGGCGGTGCGGGTGCGCTTTATGTCAGGCTGCGGCGACCAAGCCCCCGCGCTTGACCCTCCCGAGGGTGGGTGCGAAAGCCGCGGCCTCTCTTCCAGCCTGGACATCCCATGACGGCCAACGGCCTCGACATCCTCGCGCTCGGCAACGCCATCGTGGACGTGCTGGCGCAGACCGACGAGCGCTTCCTCGTCGAGCACGGCCTGGCGAAAGGGTCGATGCAACTCATCGACGAGGCTCGCGCCGAGGCGCTGTATGCCGCCATGGGCCCGGCGACGATCGTGTCTGGCGGTTCGGCCGCCAACACGGCGGTCGGGGCTGCCTCGCTAGGGGCGAAGGTGGGTTTCGTCGGCAAGGTGCGTGACGATGAACTCGGGCGCCTCTTCACGCACGATCTGAACGCAGTCGGCGTCCGCTTCGACACGGCGTCGGCCACGGACGGTCCGGCCACCGCCCGTTCCTTCATCCTGGTCACGCCGGACGGCGAGCGGACCATGAATACCTATCTCGGCGCATGCCAGACGCTCGGGCCGGCCGATCTCGACGAGGCCGCTCTCCGCGCCGCCCGCATCGTCTATCTCGAGGGGTATCTCTGGGACCCTGCGGACGCGAAGGAGGCGTTCCGCAAGGCGGTCGGCATCGCGCATGGCGCCGGCAACAAGGTAGCGCTGCGCCCCTCCGACGCGTTCTGCGGCGACCGCAACCGGCACGAGGTCAGGGCGCGGGTG
>CAXUKK010000019.1:937-15262 GCA_964251455.1 uncultured Enterovirga sp. | reverse complement strand
GGGACAGCCGGTCGTCCTGGCGCTCCACAACCAGACCGGCTTCCCGCAGCCGATCCATCTGCACGGCCATGTCTGCCGGCTGCTTCATCCGCTCGACGACGGCTGGGAGCCCTACTGGCTCGACACGCTCCAGGTCGCCGAGGGGCGCACCGCCCGCATCGCGTTCATCGCGGACAACCCCGGCAAATGGGCGATCGGATCGAGCGTGCTCGAACGCTTCGACACGGGTCTCTGGGGCTGGTTCGAGGTGACGTGAGGGCGCCTCCCGTCACACGCAATTCACGTACAATACGTCCATGGACCACCCGACGTCATATGCGACGACGTTTAAGCCTGGGCTTACGAGCAGGCGGCGCTGCTGCGCGAGCTTGCGGCACGGCGGCGTGACCTGCCAAACGCGCTTGACGTCCAACATATCTGCGAGGAGATCGAAGGGGTGGCGCGCACCGATCTTCGCGAGGCGGAAGCTTCATGCGGCTCGTGCTGCTGCACCTGCTCAAGATCGTTTCCGTGCCAAACGAGCCGTCCGTCGAGCACTGGCGTGACGAAGTCCTGGTCTTTCAGTCGGATTTCGAGACGATGGTATCCCGACCATTGTTCGGAAGATCGATACGGGTCGTGTCTGGAAATTGGCCGTTCGTCTCGCGGCAAGCCAGCTTGCGCGCGAAGGCGATCAGATCATCGCCGGTCTGCCGCCCGAGTCGCCGACCGGTCCCGACGATATGGCCAGACCGCCTTTCAATTCCGACGCGGCCTTGGACAGCATCGGGCCAGCACCCAGCACGCCTGAGAGGCTATGCCAGCAACTCCCGGAGCACCTCGGGCAGCAGGTCCGGCAGGTCCTCCGCGATCAACCCGGGGCCGAAGCGCGCTCCGGCCTCGGCGTGCATCCACCCTCCGCACGCGGCCGCATCGAAGCCCGGCATGCCTTGCGCCATCAGGCCGGCGATGATCCCGCCGAGCACGTCGCCCGATCCGGCGGTGCCGAGATAAGGCGAGCCGTTCTCGTTGATCACCGCCCTGCCCTGCGGGCCGGCGACGACGGTGTCCGCTCCTTTCAGGACGACGACGGCATTGGTCAGAGCGGCAAGCCCCAGCGCCCGGTCGAGCTTCGACGGGCGGTCTGCGATCGAACGGCCCTCGACCGAGGTTTCGCCCGAACCCGTGAGAAGCCGCTTCAACTCGCCTTCGTGCGGCGTGAGTACGATCGGGTTCTCGCGCGATGCCGTGGTCAGGGCGACGAGGCTCTCCACCTCGCCGGAAAAGCTCGTCAGTGCATCGGCATCGAGCAATGTCGCCCGATCCGCGTCGAGCGCAGCCTCGACCCAACGGCGGGCCACCTCGCCCACCCCAAGCGCAGGCCCGAGCACCAGGGCGTTGAAGCGATCGTCCGTCAGGAGGTCGGAGAACTCGTCCGGGTCGTCGCAGACCCGCATCATGATCGCGGTCAGATGCGCGGCGTTCACGGAGAGGGCGCGCGCAGAGGTCACGACGGAAACGAGGCCCGCCCCGGCTCGAAGAGCGCCGCGCGCGGCAAGCCGGGCAGCGCCGGTGTGACCGGGCCCGCCGGAAACCACGACCGCGTGGCCGCGATCGTATTTGTGTCCGGTCATATCGAGGCGAGGAAAAGATGGCAGCCAAAGCTCGCGAGCGTTGGCCCCAAGCACCGGACCGTCGAGGTCAGCGATCGGCACGCCGATATCGGCGACCTCCACCTCACCCGAAAGTCCGCGGCCCGGATAGAGAAGATGCCCCGGTTTGCGGCACGCGAACGTCATGGTCCGGGTCGCCCGGATGGCGGCTCCCCGCACGGCACCGGTATCCGCGTCCACGCCGGACGCGATGTCGAGGGCAAGCACCGGCACCCCTGACGCGTTCACGCGTTCGATCACGGACGCGACGGCACCGTCCAGATCCCGAGTGAGACCGATCCCGAACAGCGCGTCGATGATGAGATCGGCGCCGCTCGGATCGACCTGGGCGAGTTCCCCGACCCGCTCGCCCCAGAGATGCCCCGCTTCCGCAGCATCGCCGGAGAGCTCGACGATCGGCCTCGTCCCGGCGACCTCGACCTGATAGCCGCGGTTCGCGAGAACGTGCGCGACCACGAACCCGTCGCCGCCATTGTTGCCGGGGCCGCAAAGCACCAGGATCCGGCCACCCTCGCCGACCATCAGGGCCGCACAATCGGCCGCCGCCTCTCCGGCCCGGATCATCAGCGTGAAGGCCGGCGTGCCGGCGGCGATCGCTCGGCGCTCACCTTCCCGGATCTGACCTGAATTAAGCAGTCGCTGCATGGTCCTTAATCGCCCGTTGCGGACGGATGCCCGCGCAATCGTCCGCCGCCTACCAATTAGGCAAATGCTGACTGTCTGGTGACCAACACGTGGGCAGGCCTCCCGGATTCGACATGGCACGGCACCTGCCCTGATGCTAAGAGCCGAGCGATTGGACCTCGCGTACCCGGGCCGCATCTCAGATGAAGAAGATCGAAGCCATCATCAAGCCGTTCAAGCTGGACGAGGTGAAGGAGGCCCTGCAGGAAGTCGGGTTGCAGGGGATCACGGTCCTCGAGGCCAAGGGCTTCGGCCGGCAGAAGGGCCATACCGAGCTGTATCGCGGCGCCGAATACGTGGTGGATTTCCTCCCCAAGGTGAAGCTTGAGATCGTCCTCGCAGACGAGCAGGTCGACGCAGCCGTCGAGGCGATCCGGAAAGCCGCCCAGACCGGCCGGATCGGCGATGGCAAGATTTTTGTATCGACCGTGGAGGAAGCGATCCGCATCCGAACCGGCGAAACCGGCACCGACGCCGTCTAGGCGTCGACGCTCATTGCCCGGGTCAGCCGGGTAAAGCTTTCAGTCAGTATGGAGAGGGACCAGGTGGCCACGACGACAGCCAAAGACGTGCTTGCGGCGATCAAGGATAACGACGTCAAGTACGTCGATCTGCGCTTCACCGATCCTCGCGGAAAGTGGCAGCATGTCACCTTCGACATCGCGCTCGTCGACGAAGATCTTTTCGCCGAAGGGACCATGTTCGACGGCTCCTCGATCGCCGGTTGGAAGGCGATCAACGAATCCGACATGATCCTGCTGCCGGATCCGGCCACGGCGCAGATGGACCCGTTCTTCTCCGCGTCGACGATGTCGATCGTCTGCGACATCCTCGAGCCCTCGACCGGCGAGCCCTATGACCGCGACCCGCGCGGCATCGCCAAGAAGGCCGAGACCTTCATGAAGTCGCTCGGCATCGGCGACACCACCTATTTCGGCCCCGAGGCCGAGTTCTTCATCTTCGACGACGTGAAGTTCATGGCCGACCCGTACAACACGGGCTTCCGCCTGGACGGGATCGAGCTGCCGACCAACGGCGACACGGATTACGAAGGCGGCAACATGGGCCACCGGGTCCAGACCAAGGCCGGCTACTTCCCCGTGCCGCCGCTGGACTCCGCGCAGGACATGCGCGGCGAGATGCTGGCCGCCATGCAGGCGATGGGCGTCAGCGTAGAGAAGCACCACCACGAGGTGGCGTCGGCCCAGCACGAGCTCGGCATGAAGTTCGATACGCTCGTGCTCATGGCCGACCAGATGCAGATCTATAAGTACTGCATCCACAACGTCGCGCAGAGCTACGGCAAGTCGGCCACCTTCATGCCGAAGCCCGTCTACGGCGACAACGGCTCGGGCATGCACGTTCACCAGTCAATCTGGAAGGATGGCAAGCCCGTCTTCGCGGGCGACAAGTATGCCGACCTCAGCCAGGAATGCCTCTGGTACATCGGCGGCATCATCAAGCACGCCAAGGCGCTGAACGCCTTCACCAACCCGTCGACCAACTCCTACAAGCGTCTCGTGCCGGGCTATGAAGCCCCCGTGCTGCTGGCCTATTCGGCCCGCAATCGCTCGGCCTCCTGCCGCATCCCATGGACGCAGAACCCGAAGGCCAAGCGCGTCGAGGTCCGCTTCCCGGATCCGACCGCGAACCCCTACCTGGCGTTCTCGGCCATGCTGATGGCCGGCCTCGACGGCATCCAGAACAAGATCGATCCGGGTCCAGCTATGGACAAGGACCTCTACGATCTGCCGCCGCGCGAGTTGAAGGAAATCCCGACGGTGTGCGGGTCGCTCCGCGAGGCGCTGGAGAACCTGGACAAGGACCGCTCGTTCCTCAAGGCCGGTGGCGTGTTCACGGACGCCTTCATCGACTCCTTCATCGAGCTCAAGATGACGGAAGTGGCGCGCTACGACATGACCCCGCACCCGGTCGAGTTCGTGATGTACTACTCGGTCTGACAGGATCGACAGACCCACATCAGCGCCGGAGCCTCACCGCTCCGGCGTTTTCGTTTGGAGGCCGGCGATTGAGCGATGCACATCCGCTTGCAGAGAGGCTGACCGGCCTCCTTGTCCAGTTGATCCAAGCCTCTCTTCCGGCCGATCATGCCGCCCGGGCGCTGCCCCGCGAGGAAGCGCTTCGCCTTCACGGCGAGATTCGGGCGCTGCTTGGGACCGAAGATCTCGTCGGCATCAACCTCGACGGGCTTTGGTCCCGCGCGACCGTGCAGGCCGACAATCCCGGGCTCGACGAATTGCCGCTGGAAGCATCGAAGCAGCTTCCGGCCGTCTCGCCGCTATCGCTCGGCGACCTCGTCGGGCCGAACCTCGCGTTGCCGGACCTCGAAGAGAAGATCAGGCTCTCCGCGGCAACGGGGTAACGATCACCGCCCTCCGGACACCCTGATATTCGCGCCCGTCGTGTAGGAGGCGCCATCGGAGATCAGGAACAGCACCGCTTCGGCGATCTCGCCCGGTTGGCCGATCCGCCCGACCGGAATCATGGGCGCGATGCGCTCCATCCGGCCTGCGTCCCCGGTGGAGCGGGCGTGGATCTCCGTCTCGACGAGACCCGGCGAGACTGCGTTGACCCGCACGCCCTCTGTGGCGAGTTCCTTCGCGAGGCCGGTCGTCAGCGCGTCGATCGCCCCCTTGGAGGCCGCGTACCAGACATATTCGCCGGGTGAACCGATGCTGGCCGCGACGGACGAGATGTTGACGATGGAGCCGCCCGGCCCGCCGTTGCGCGTCGAGAGCCGCCTCGCCGCTTCACGCGCGACCAGGATCGCCCCTGTGACGTTCACGTCGATGCAGGTCCGGATCACGTCGGCATCCGCCGCGTCGAGCCGGCTTGAGCGCCCCGTGATCCCGGCATTGTTCACGACGTGACGGATCGGCCCGAGCGCGCGGGCTGCTTCATCGAAGATGCGCAGGATATCCGCCTCGGCCGCGACGTCGCCCGCCACGGCACAGGCCCGGGCGCCCAGCGCCTGGCATTCGGCCACGACTGCCTCGGCAGCCTCCTGCTCCGAGCGGTAGCTCACGGCGACGTCGTAGCCGCGCGCGGCCGCAAGCCGGGCGGTGGCCGCGCCGATCCCGCGGCTACCGCCGGTGATGAGAACGACAGGACGCCCCATCGCTCAGCCCTGCCGTTCCGGCGTGCGAACGACGAGTCCGTCGAGCTCCGGCTTGATCTTGATCTGGCATGACAGGCGCGAATTGGCTCGCAGGTCGGACGCGAAATCGAGCATGTCGGCCTCCATTGGCTGCGCCGTCCCGACGGCCTCGAACCACGGCTCCTCGACATAGACGTGGCACGTCGCGCAGGCGCAGGCGCCGCCGCACTCCGCCTCGATGCCCGGCACATTGTTCTTCACCGCCGCTTCCATCACGGTCCAGCCGACAGGCGCGTCTACGCTGCGGGACGTCCCGGCGACATCGATGAACGTGATCTTCGGCATAGGGTCTCCGAGGGAGCTGCTCGACGGCGGCAGAACGCTCTTAAGCGCGATGAGCGGGCCTGAGAACCCAGTTCACCATAAGATGACAGGCCTTCACCGCGCCCGCTGCCACGCCGCGATGGCGCTGCACGTCGCCTGCAACGCTCCATCGAGGGACGAGAGAAGAGCCGCGGACGCCTCGCCCTCTCGGCCGAGGGCCATCTCGAGTTCGCCCGCAATTCGCATCACGTCCGAAGCGCCCACGGCGGCGGCGCCACCTTTGAGGGTGTGGACCGCATCGGACCTGGCTGCCGCCTCGCCCGCTCCCGAGATCACCGGCCAGAGACGCAGCGCCTGCAGTTCGAAAAGCTCGAGGAGGTCGGCTTCGAGTTCGCGGTCGCCGAGGGTCTGGCGGGCCAGAAGTTCGAGGTCGAGCGCGCCCGACCCAGCTCCGTCCCGCGTCATCGCCGCCGTCCCCAGGATTATCGCCGCGGGCCGCACGCCTGAACAAGGTTCGCCGGCAGCCCTGCGCACTCGGCGCGCCTCGTGCGAACGCCCAACATCGCGCCCCAATCGTGACCAAGACGTTAACGACGTTCCCACGACCCCCCTGCACGCGGGTTCCCATCAGGCGGGGCGGACCGTACACTGACCATGGTAAACGCGGGTTAACTTCAGCTCGGCGGCATTCTGGCGGGAATGTCGTGCAGGTTGAGGCGCAGGTGGCTTGCGCGCTCGCGGGTTGCGTTATCGAGGCGGCACGACACATGGCGACAGAACCCAAGCTCGCGAATCCGACACAGGCGGCGATGTCGGCGGTCGAGCAGGCTCTTTCGGAACATCTTGCAGAGGGAACATCCGGCAGCGCCCCGGGACGAGGTGCTCCTCAGGGCGGAGGAGCCCCGGCTGGCGATGCTGCCTCGTCTCGTGGACGGCCGGGCGGAGACGCCGGTCGCGTCGTATCCCCGGACCGCGAGAAGGTCGCCAACGACGACCGCGCAGAGGTCGGGCTCTTCCTCCAGGCCCTGAAGGTCAGGCCGTCCCGATCTTCCTATGTTTGGGCGCTCGCGGCGAGCTCCGTCTGGCTCGGCGGTCTGTTCTTTCTGATTGCCTCGCAGGCCGGGAGTGACCTCGCCGGATATCTCTCGGGACTGGCGCCTCTCCAGCAGGCGACCTTTGTGACGCTCGGCGTTGCACCCGTCATTCTGTTCTTCGTCGCAGCCATGCTGGCCGTGCGCTCGGCCGAGATGAAACTCGTCGCGCGTGCGGTCGGAGAGGTCGCGGTGCGTCTCGCCCAGCCGGAGCATTTCGCGACCGACGCGGTGATGAATGTCTCGCGCGCCGTTCGGCGCGAGGTCGCAGCCGTCGGTGACGGGCTCGAGCGTGCCCTGGCGCGCGCTGGCGAGCTCGAGACGATCGTCAGGAGCGAGATCGCCACCCTGGAGCGCGCCTATTCGGACAACGAGATCCGCATTCGCTCCCTTGTGGAAGAGCTCGTCAGCCAGCGCGAGGCCGTTGTCGGCAACGCCGACCGCATTCGTGCCGCCATCTCGGGTTCCCATGAGCATGTCGCGAGCGAGCTTGCGTCGGCGTCGGACCGCATGGTTCAGGCTTTGGAGACGGTCGGCGACAGGATCTCGGGTTCGCTCGACAAGCGGAGCGACGACCTCACGCGCTCCCTCGGTCAGGCAGGCGAGCGGCTGGTGGCCGAGCTCGGTGTGCGCGGCGCCGAACTCGTGGAGCGGCTTGCGGCCACCACGGACGACGTGAAGGTCGGTGTCGCCTCGGTCGGCGATGATGTGACGGCTTCGCTGGAGCGCAAGGCTCAGGACGTCACGGCGGCCCTCGAGCGGACCGGCGACATCCTCACCCGCAGCCTTCAGGATGGCGCGACCCACGTCACTCGCACCCTTGCCCAGACCGGGTCGGAGGTCATCGGGTCTTTGGCGGCGCAGGGCAGCGATGTTCGGGCGTCGCTCGAACAGACCGTCGAAGCGCTGGCGACGAGCTTTGTCGCGCGAGGCGCGGAACTCAACGACAAGCTCGCCTCCGCTGGCGAGACCATCGTCAGCTCGATCGCATCTCAGACGGGCGAGTTGCGCCGCGACCTCGAACAGGCCGGCTCCGGCATCGCGGACGAGATCGCGCTGCGCGGAAACGCCGTTCGCGAGTCGATCGAGACCGCCGGCGCAAGCCTCATCGAGAGCGTCACCACCAGGGGAACCGAGCTCCGCAACGAGTTCTCGGCGACCGGCACCGGCCTTGTTTCGGAGATCATTCTGCGCGGAACCGAGGCCCGCGACGGCATCGCGACGGCGACGCGCAGCGTCCTCGAAGAGCTCACGGCCCGCACGGGCGAGTTCCGCGACCACATGGACGGCGCGGGCTGGAGCGTCGTGGAGCGCATTTCCGGCGAAGGCCGGAAAGCGCGCGAGGGCATCGAATCCGCCACGGGCGAGATCCTGGACGCCATTGTCGACCGCGGTGGGCGCCTCCGCGAGGAACTCGCCTCGACCGGCACCGGTCTCGTCGGCGAGATCGTGCTGCGCGGCGGCGAGGCCCGCGGCGAGATCGAGCGCACCGGATACGGCCTCGTGGATGCGATCGCAGCGAAGGCGCTGGAGCTGCGCGAAGGGGTTGCGTCCTCCGGGACCGAGCTCGTCGACGAGATCAATCGGCAGGGTAGTGCGGCACGCGCAAGCTTCGCGGGCCTCGGCTCGACTCTGGTCGAGCAGATCCGCATGCGAAGCGACGAAGCGAGCCACGCCATCGGCGACGCCGGCCGCAGCGTCAGCGAGATGATCATCACGCAGAGCGTGGACTTGCGCGACCAGATCGGCGCAGCCGGCGCTTCGGTCACGGATGAGCTCCGCACCCGTGCAGCCGAGGTCGGGGCCGAGGTCCGGAACTCCGGGTCGAGGGTTGTCGACGATATCGTGTACCGCACCGAGGAGGCACAATCCCGGCTGACCGCTGCGGGCGCGGAACTCGCAGGCGCCTTCGGTCGCGCGGGCGACGAGCTGCGCGATCGCCTCGATGGCGTCGTGCAGGCCGGGACCGCGGATCTCGCCGAACGTGCCGACGCTCTCGCGGACCGGCTGGAGGTCGCCGGACGGCAGATCGACGAGACTGTCCGGATCAAGGGTGCAGCGCTTCAGGACAACCTGGCGGGCTTCGAGGAGCGGCTTGGTCGGGCGTTCGAGACGCAGGCCCGCGAGGCGTCCGGCACGCTCGAAAGCGTCATCGACCGCGTGTCGGGCGAGCTCTCGGCGCGGTTGGGCGCGGTCGGCACCTCGTTCGAGGAGCACGGGCGCGGGATCGCCGAGGCGCTGTCGCGCCAGACGACCGACTCGAACACCGCCCTCGCCGGGACCGGCAAGGATGTCGTGCTCGCCATCGCGTCGCAAAGCGCGCGCATCATCGAAGTCCTGTCCAAGACCGGAAAATCGCTAGCCGAGACGGCAGAGAGCGGCGGCCGGGAGATCGAGGCGGCGCTCGGCTCCCGTCTGCAGGCCCTCGAGGAAACGATCGTCGTACGCGGCGGCGGCCTCGTCGACCGGCTGTCGACAGAGGTCGGCACGTTTGCCGAGACCGTCACCGGCCGGATCGAGGAGCTGCACGCCCTCGTCGCCGTCGAGGCGGCAGGCGTCGCGGCGACCATGGGCGACCGGGCGCGGGAGACCCGCGAAGCTCTCGACCAGGGTCTTACGCTTCTCGACGGTCGTGCAACCGAGCGTACGGCGGACATCCGCCGCACCTTCGCGGGTATCACGGAGGCCCTCGACACCGGAACGGGCGCCCTCGCCCGTACCCTCAGCGACCGCGGGCGCGAGCTCGAGGAAGCGCTGAACGTGCAAGTGGAGGAGATCGGCCGCGGCGCTCTCATCCGGACGACGGAGGCGACCGACCTCATGTCCGCCCGCACGGCCGAGCTCGATCGGGTCCTCGGCGACCGCACGGCCCAGCTGAACGGCGCGCTCGAGCGCGGCGTCGACGCCTTCCAGAACCGGGTCGTGGACCGGCTCGGCACCCTGGCGTCCCAGCTCGACGACCATACCCGGGCTATCGACCGCCGCCTTGGGGACGGAGTGGACGGTCTCATCGGAACGCTGGAGAGCCGCAGCAAGGCAATCGAAGAAGCGCTCAGCACACACGCTGACACGCTCGTGCGCGTCGTCGACGAGAAGAGCCGGGATGTCGGCGCGACGATCGCCACGACATCGCAGGAATTCGCCCGCATCGCCGAGGAGCGCGGCAGGGCCGTGGTGGACCTCGTCGATCAGCGTGCGGCCGCCTTCACGGGCGAGATCGAGGAGAAGGGCCGCGCGATCTTCGGAACGCTCGGTGGCCGCATGACCGAGTTCGCGGTCCTGTTCGACCGCGGGGCGGCCTCCATCGCCGAGCTGCTGGAGAAGCGCGGCCAATCCATCGTCGGCGCCCTCGGCGCCCGCGTCTCCGAGCTGTCCGGGCTCCTGGATTCCGGGACGGGCTCGCTAGTCGGCACCTTCGACGGGAAGGTCGAGGCCTTCACCCGGGCGGTCGACGACCAGACGGCGCGGCTCAGCACGATGCTGGACGAGCGGCGCTCGCACCTCGCCGAAGAGGTCGCCCGCACGGGGCAGTCCCTGGTTGGCACCCTCGGCAACCAGATCGCCGAGTTCAGCCAGCTCGTCGAACGTCGCGGCGGTGCGCTCACGGGCGCCATCGACACGCGCAGGGCGCAGCTCGTGGACGGGCTCGAGACGACCGGGCGGTCCGTGCTGGAGCGCCTGGACGGCACGGTGGGCGACGCCCGCGCTGTCATCGAGACCGGAACGACCAACCTCAGCGAGCTTCTGCGCGAACGCGGCGCGGACCTGGTCGGCCGCCTCGACGCCACCGGGCTTGCCGTGACCGGCACCCTGACGGCCCGCATGGACGAGATCACGGGCGTCCTCGATACGCGAACCGGTGCGCTTTCGACCTTGCTGGAGGAGAAGAGCAACCGCCTTGCCGACGTCGTGGACCGCAGCGGCCAGGTGGTCATCACCTCGCTCGGCATGCGGCTGGCCGAGGCGACGAAGCTCATCGACGACCGCACGACGGCCCTCGGCAGCCTCGTGTTCGAGCGAGGAACCCGTCTGGCGGCCGATTTCGAGACCCGGGGACAGGGCGTGATCGGCACGCTTGGCAATCAGCTCAGCCAGCTCGATCGCTTGTTCGAGGATCGCTCAAAGGCCTTCGCCGACGTTCTGCAGGCGCGCGGAGCGGAGCTCGCGGACGGTATCGACCGCACCGGCGGTGCCGTCTCGGCTTCGCTGTCGGGCCAGATCGCCGCGTTCGCGGACGTGCTCGACACCCGTACCGCCGCGCTTTCGGCCCTTGTCGGCGAGCGTGGTACCGGCTTGGCGGACCTGATCCACGAGAAGGGCCAGATTGTCATCGGGACGCTCGGCAACCAGGTCGAGGAGGTTGCCCGGACGCTGGATGCCCGCACCGCGACCCTCTCCACCCTGCTCGAACGCCGCTCGAACGAACTCGTGCTGGCGGTCGATCGCTCGGGTACCGCCGCGGCCGTCCAGATCGGCGATCGGGTCTCCACCTTCCAGACTGTCCTCGACAACCGCACGAGCGTCCTGACCAACCTCCTCGACGAGCGCAGCAGCCGCCTGGCCGATATCCTCGCCAGCCGCGGCGACTCGATCGTCGTGTCGCTCGAGAACCGCGTCATCGATGTCGCCGATCAGCTCGATCAGCGCTCGACGGCACTCTCAAACCTCATCGAGGTGCGTGGAAACGCGCTCGCCGACGCCATCGAGGCGAAGGGTCAGAGCGTCGTCGGCAAGCTCGGCGAGCAGGTCGATGTCGCGACCGGGCTCCTCGACAACCGCCTCGCCGCGATCGGCCGCATCCTCGACCATCGCGGAACCGGACTTGCGGAGATCGTGGCCCGCCAGGGCCAGGGTATCGCGGCATCGATCGGCGGCCAGATGGCCGAGATCACGCGGCTGTTCGACGGCGGCGCGCGGAGCTTCGGCGAGTTGCTGGAGCAGCGCGGCGGTGAGCTCGTCAGCCAGCTGAACGAGCAGGGTTCATCGATCACGGGCGCCGTCGAAGGCCGCATGGCCGAATTCAGCCGCCTGCTGTCCGACGGGAGTACCAATCTCGTCGACGGACTCGGCCGTCACGGCCAGACCATCACGGCCACCATGGCTGCGCAGCTCAAGGAGACGGCGCGGCTCTTCGACGGCGGCTCGGCAGCGTTCACGCGCCTGCTCGACGAGCGCGGAAGCGGACTCGTCGAGCGCCTCGGCAGCGAGAGCGAGACGATCACGGCGACGCTCGACAGCCGTATCGCAGCCGTGACCGAGACGCTGCGGTCCGGGACCGATGGGTTCGCCCGTCTTCTCGACACGCGCGGAACTGGTCTCGTGGAGCGGCTCGGCCAGCAGGGAGAGGCCATCACGGCAACCCTCGATGGCCGCATGTCCGTGGTCACGGAGGCGCTTCGCAGCGGTTCGGAGACCTTCGCCCGTCTTCTCGACGAGCGCGGGACAGGTCTGGTGGAGCGGCTCGGCCAGCAGGGTGAGGCAATCACCGCAACCCTCGACGGCCGCATGTCGGGGGTCACCGAGGCGCTTCGCAGCGGGACGGACACCTTCGCACGACTGCTCGACGAGCGCGGGATCGCTTTGGTCCGTCAGCTCGAGGATCGCGGCCGGACGGTCACCGTCACGCTGGACGACACGACGGAGCGCCTGGCGAACCTGTTTCAGGCCCGCACGGACGCGTTCCGCGACCTGGTGGAGACGCGCGGCGTCGAGTTGGCCGATCTCGTCGAGACCCGCGCCCAGAGCGTCGTCGGTACCCTCGGCAACCAGATGGCGGAGATCAGCTCCGCCTTCCAGCGCCATTCGGGGGATTTCGGGGAGCTCGTCCAGCGCAGCGGCGCAACGCTCGTCGCGGAGCTCGACGAGCGCGGCGCGGCACTCGTCGCGAGCGTCAGCGAGAAGATGGACAATGTCGGCGAGATCTTCGACGAGCGGACCTCCTCGTTCACGGAGCTCCTCGACAAGCGCAGCGCGACGCTGTCCGCCATCCTGGAGCGGCGCAGCGACTCGATCGCGGTCAATCTCGGGCGGCAGATGTCCGAGATCTCGAGCCTCTTCGACGGGCGCACGAACGAGCTCGCGACCATGCTCGAGACGCGCAGTGCAGGCGTCG
Source organism: uncultured Enterovirga sp. (assembly GCA_964251455.1). Lineage (GTDB taxonomy): Bacteria > Pseudomonadota > Alphaproteobacteria > Rhizobiales > Beijerinckiaceae > Enterovirga. The sequence goes on along the minus strand of CAXUKK010000019.1, from coordinate 2,281 downwards.
CCGAGATGCTCGACGCCCGCGGAGCGAGCGTCGCCGACACCCTCGACCGGCACGGTCGCGCCGTCGCGGACGTGCTGACGATCCGTAGCCAGGCCGCAACCAGCCTGCTGGATGCGAGCGGAGCTCGGATCGCGTCGGCCATCGAGACCGGCAGCGCGAAGGCGGCCGACACGGTCGAGATCCGCGTGTCCGAGCTGACGCGCGTGCTCGACGACAGCACGGCGAATCTGCGTGACCTCATGGACGGGCGCGGCGACGAACTGGCCCAGACCATCGAGCAGCGCGGGCGCGCCGCAGCGGACGCCATCAATCAGCGCACGCAGGAGTTCCACATCGTGCTCGACGGCCGCACGGCCGCCTTGCGCGACCTCGTGGGTACTCGCGGCGGCGAGCTCGCCGACGTGATCGAGAGCCGCTCGCAGGCTGCCGCCGAGGTTCTCGCCGAGCGGACGCAGGAATTCGAGGCGGCGCTCGCCACCGGAGCCGCGACCCTGCGCGATCTCATCGACACGCGCGGCGCGGAGCTCACCTCCGCAATCGACCGCGGCGGCCGTTCAGCGGCCGGCGCCCTGCAGGCGCGTATCGGCGAGGTATCGACGCTCTTCGGTGAAGGCGGCCGGGCCGTTGTCGAGGCGATCGGCCAGCGTGGCGACGAGATCGCGAGCGACATCAACGGCACGGTCGACCGCGTCGTGCGCGTCCTCGACGATCGCGGCGACGCGATCATGGCGGCCTTGCGCCAGCGGCTGGTCGAGATGACCACGCTCTACACGAACTCGGTGGAGGCGCTCCGGAGCGCCGTCGATGAGGGTGCCTCGCAGGCCGTGCTCAGCCTGTCCTCCACGCAGGAGAGCCTCAGGACCGAGTTCAACGCCATCCTCGAGCGTCTGCAGGAGGCGAACCGCCTGCTGCAGCAGGTCTCAGGCGAGGCCAACAGCAATCTGGCCGAGATCGAGGATGGGCTTGCCGGGCGCGTTACCCAGTTGCAGGGCGTGCTCGCGCAGATGACCGCGGAGACGGCACGCGCCTCCGAGCAGCTCAACCACCAGGTCGACGGGCTACGGGATGTCTCGACGAGCGCGCTGGGCGATGTCGCCTCGCTGGTCGATGCGCTCGACGAACGCGGGCGCAACCTGACGAATGCCACACGCTCGCACCTCTCGGCGCTCTCCGAAGCGACAACGGGGTTCGGCCGTGCCGAGGAGCTGATGAGCCGCGCCCTTACCGAACGGCGGGAGACGCTCGACGAGCTCGTTGGTCGGATCGAGGAGAGCGCGTCCGGTCTCGCGCAGGCCAACGGGGCGGTGTCGGAGGGCATGGAGCGCGCTCTCGGGCTGGCCGAGA
>CAXUKK010000019.1:0-927 GCA_964251455.1 uncultured Enterovirga sp. | reverse complement strand
TCGGGACAGCCCTCTCCGCCACGGCGGACGAGGCGTCGAAGGCGATCTCGGAACATCTCGATCGCGTGCGCAACGAGACGCAGGCCCAGGGTCGGCAGACCTCCGACCAGCTCCGCGCCGTCGCCGGCGAGGTCTCGAACGAACTCAACCAGCGCCTCAACGACTCGCTGGCCAAGTTCCGGACCGCCTCTGGCGAGCTGCGCGGCGTTTCGCAGGCCATCCAGTCGGAACTGGAGCGGACCCGCGAGGACCTTGCGCGCGGCGTGATGGGGCTCCCAGGCGAGACCCAGGCGACCATGGCCGAGATGCGCCGCGTCGTCTTCGACCAGATCAAGGCGCTGAACGAGCTTTCGACGATCGTCGCCCGCTCGCACCGGGCCGTCGACGTTGCGCCGCCGACGGATGCTTCGCCCCGCGTACCGGAGCGGTCCGCCCCGTCCTTCGGATCGCGTGCGAGCATTGCGCCGGAACTCCGGCAGGTCGAGCTGGCATCCGCGGCACGCCGTCCGGAGCCGATCGAGCCGCCGCGCCCCGTCCGGGCCGAACCGGTCCGGCCGGAGCCGGTCCGGCCGATGCCTGCGCCTGCTCCCGAGCCGCGCGCGGCGGCACCTGAGAAGCCTGTCCCGGCGGCTCCGCGGCGCGAGGAAGCTGCAGTCGCACCTCGCAAGGCGGCAGCCCAGAAGCCCGAGGCAGACCGGGACGATCTCGGCTCGCTCGGCGCCATCTCGGCCGACATCACCGGGCTGATCGAAGGCGAACAGGCCTACCGCCTCTGGACGCGCCACCGCGCCGGCGAAACGGGGATCTTCTCGCGCGACCTCTACGGCGAGGGGAACCGCGAAACGTTCGACGAGATTCGCCAGAAGCACAACGCGGAGCCGGGATTCCGGCGCACGGTCGACCGCTACGTCGGTGAGTTCGAGCGAC
>CAXUKK010000018.1:0-16038 GCA_964251455.1 uncultured Enterovirga sp. | reverse complement strand
GTGAAACCGAGTTCCTTCACGTAGGGGATCAAGCGGTCGGCGAGTTCCTGATAGGTCAGGAAGCGGTTTCCCTCCTCCGGAACGCGGGCCCAGGAGCCGAGATGGCACTCGTAGACGCTCATCGGCTTGCGCCGCGGGTCGCCCTCGCGGCGCGAGGCCATCCAGGCGTCGTCACGCCAAGCGAAGTCGGGCAGTCCGGCCAGCACGGATGCCTGCGCCGGCGGCTTCTCGGCCGCGAACGCGACCGGATCCGCCTTCTCGAGCCGTGACCCATCGGCGCCGATCACTTCGAACTTGTAGCGCCCGCCGGCCTGGAGATCGGGGATGAACAGCTCCCAGACACCGGCTTCGAGACGCAGCCGCATCGGATGACGGCGGCCGTCCCATGCATTGAAGTCACCGATGACGCTCACCCGGCGCGCATTCGGAGCCCATACGCCGAAATGGTAGCCGGCCTGGTCGCCGATCGCTGTCGGGTGCGCTCCGAGCAGCCGCGGGATGCACTCGGTCCCGACGTCCCGAATCCGCCAGATCTCCTCGAAACCCGGCGTGGGCCCGTAGCTATAAGGGTCTCGCGTCTCCTGGGTGGTGCCAGGCCACTGGATGCGGAGCTTGTACCAGGGCCGCTCGCGGGTCCCGAGTTGGGCGACGAAGAAGCCGGCCGGATCCATCCGGGTCATCGGGACCGGCTCGGGCTTGCCATCGACCACGACCGATACAGCCTCTGCGCCCGGCAGCATGGCGCGAATCTCGTAAGCGTCCCCGACGGCATGCGGGCCGAGCACCGCGAACGGGTTCCCGTGCCGTGCCTCGACGATTGCGGCCAAGTCGCCCGGAGCGACCCCGAACCCGGCCGATGAACCGCGTCCGCTAGAGCTCCGCCCCGCTCCTCCCGGGACGATTCCGCTCTCGCGTGCCTGCATATCGGCCATCACGCCGCTCCCTGATCCAAGATGGACAGAACGCCCCGAACGGGGGTCTCGATCCAGTCCGGCCGATTGTTGGCCTCGTAATTCACCTCGTAGAGCGCCTTCGACAGCAGGTAGAGCCGCAGGAGCCGCTTGCGCGAGGCGTCTTCGGCGACCCAGACGGAGGTCCCAGCCGCCGCCTTCTCGTAGGCCGCAAGGTACTCGGTTTCGGTGAGCCTGAGCCATTCGGCCGCGACCTCCGCGATGCGGGGCGCTGCCTCGGCGAAACGCGACGCGACGTCGCGCGACGCGCTATCGGCCGCATAGGCGAAAGACCGGAGCATGCCGGCGACGTCGCGCAGCGGCGACGATTTCCCGCGACGCTCTTCGGCCGGGCGTGCAGGCTCGCCTTCGAAATCGACGATCATCACGTCGTTCTGCACGATGAGGACCTGCCCCAGATGGTAGTCGCCATGGATGCGCGTCTTGACCGCGTTTTCGGGTTCGACTGTCAGTTCGCCGATCAGCGCCAGGCATTCCTGCTCGCGTGCCCGGAGGGCTGCGACAGCCTCGGCAGCGGGGCCCGTGGACGACGAGCCGCGGGCGAGAGCCGCGAAGGCGCGCCGGGCCTGCGAACGGGCATCGTCAGCCGCCACCTCGACATCCGCCAGCCTCATCGGCTCAACCGTGAAGGCGGGATCCTCAGTCGGCGTGGCGAGCGCGATGTGAAGTTCGCCCGTCCGGCGACCCAGGATCTCGGCATAGCGCAGGTAGGGCGCGAACACCTCCGCGAGCGGGTGCTCCTCCTCGACAGGCGCGAGCGCGAGCATGTCCAGTTCGCGGGTCAGCGAGTCGAGCGTCATCCGCCAGGCGTCGCCCTGGTTGCGCACGAAGGTCTGCAGAATCGAGACAGCCGTCGTTTCGCCGTCCGGGCCGGCATATTCGGCGCTGCCGAGCGTCGGCGGCGTATTCGTGAACTGCGCGACGTCGGTGAGGAAGCGTCCCATCTCCAGCTCGGGATGGATACCGGGCTGCAGGCGGCGATAGATCTTCAGGACCATCGTCTCGCCGATCTGGATCGACGTGTTGGACTGCTCGCCGGAAAGCCGCTTCACATCGGCCGGCGCGATATCGATGGCCTCCGGCATCTGCGAGGTTGCCGAGAACCGCAGCTTGCCACCGGCACTGGCCGCGATTTCGTCGCCCCGGCGCATCGCCTCCACCACGGAGAGGGCGAATTCGGGGGACGAGCCTGCCCCGTAAGCCAGCCCGACATGCCGGCCGCGGCGCACGCGCGCTACGGCGTGAGACAGGAGGGCTTCCTCATCGGCGCGCTCATCGACCGCGACGGGGAAGAAGTATGTCTGCCGCTCGCCGCCCTTGAGATGCACGGCGAAGCGCGGCAGCACGAATTCCTCGCGACCGGAGCGGCCGTTCATCACCGCATAATCGAGCACCTCCGCGCGCTCGATGCGCTGACCCTTGGCGGCGAACCAGCGCTGGGTCCCGATCATGCGCGGGATGATGGTCCGCTCGATGGCGTCGCGTTCCCGGCCCTCGAGCAGGGACCCGAGCCCCTGCGTCAGGACGAGCGTGAACAGCTCAGGCAGCGGGCCGGCTCCATACTGGCTCTCTTTCTGCGCCGAAGCGGCGTTGAGCTGGAACCAGTAGAAGCCGTAGGCCGGCAGGGTAAGAAGGTAGGGCAACTCGCCGATGCGCGGAAAGTCGGTGCCACCCGTCATCTCGACCGGCGTGGCGCCGTTGAACTCGGACAGGTCGAGCTCGACGGCCTGCGGAGCGCGCGACACGTTCACGACGCAAAGGATGCGCTCGCCGTCGTGTTCGCGGATGTAGGCCAGCACCTTGCGGTTGGCCGGATAAAGGAACCGGAGGGCACCGCGGCCGAAGGCCTGGCTCGAGCGCCGGATCGCGATCATCCGGCGCATCCAGTTGTAGAGGCTCGCCGGTGTCTTCGACTGCGCTTCCACATTCACGGCGTCGAACCCGTAGATCGCGTCCTGGATCGTGGGCAGGAACAGCCGCGCGGGGTCGCAGCGCGAGAAGCCGCCGTTGCGGTCGGGCGACCATTGCATCGGCGTGCGGACGCCATCCCGGTCGCCGAGATAGATGTTGTCGCCCATGCCGATCTCGTCGCCGTAATACATGACGGGCGTGCCCGGCATGGAAAACAGAAGCGAATTCAGGAGCTCGATCTTGCGCCGGTCATTCTCGAGCAGCGGCGCGAGCCGCCGCCGGATGCCGAGATTGATGCGGGCACGCCGATCGGCCGCGTAGAAGGTCCAGAGGTAATCGCGCTCCTTGTCGGTCACCATCTCGAGCGTCAGCTCGTCGTGGTTGCGCAGGAAAATCGCCCACTGGCAGCCATCCGGGATCTCAGGCGTCTGCCGCATGATGTCCGTGATGGGGTGCCGGTCCTCCTGCGCCAGCGCCATGTACATGCGCGGCATCAGGGGAAAGTGAAACGAGACCTGGCACTCGTCGCCGTCGCCGAAATAGGGCGCGGTCTCCTCGGGCCATTGATTGGCCTCGGCCAGCAGCATGCGGTCCGGATAGCGCGCATCGAGCGCCGCCCTGATCGCCTTGATGACCGTGTGGGTCTCGGGAAGGTTCTCGCAATTCGTGCCGTCGCGCTCGACGAGGTACGGGATGGCGTCGAGCCGTAGACCGTCGACGCCCATATCGAGCCAGTAATACATCGTGTCGATGACGGCCTCGAGCACGGCCGGGTTGTCGAAATTCAGATCAGGCTGGTGCGAATAGAAGCGGTGCCAGAAATACTGCTTGGCCACCGGGTCCCACGTCCAGTTGCTGGGCTCGGTGTCGAGGAAGATGATGCGTGTGTCGGTGTATTTCTGGTCCGTGTCGGACCAGACGTAGAAATCCCGCTCGGGCGAGCCCGCAGGAGCGTTCCGGGCCGCCTGGAACCAGGGATGTTGGTCAGACGTGTGGTTGATTACCAGCTCCGTGATGACCCGGATGCCGCGTGCATGCGCCTCCTGCACGAAGGTCTGGAAATCCTCCATCGACCCATAGGTCGGGTTGATGCCGCGATAATCCTGGATGTCGTACCCGTCGTCGCGCAGCGGCGACGGGTAGAACGGCATCAGCCAGATCGCCGTGACGCCGAGGTCGCGGATATAGTCGAGCTTGGCCGTCACGCCGCCGAAATCGCCGACCCCGTCATCGTTGGAATCGAAGAACGACTTGACGTGGACCTGGTAGATCAGGGCGTCGCGGTACCAATGCGTGTCGGAACGATCGATCATCTTGGCTCTACGGTGTCATCGCCGGGCATGTCCCGGTGACCCCGACGGCAGAGGCCGGGGCCGAATTGAACGAGATGGCAGGGACAAGCCGGCCATCACATGAGGATCACGAAGGAGTAACCCGCGGCGGCACCAGCCGCCAGATGACGACCGGGTTCTTTACGGGATCGAGCGCGATGCGATGCGTCTTGCCGTTCAGGCGGAACGTCTCGCCCTGCAACAGGTCCTCGACCTCGATCGAACCGCTATCCGGCAGCCCGAATTCCCAGAGCGGCACCTCGTAGGTGCATTCCTGCCGGTTCGCCGCATCCAGGTTCACCAGGATCATGACGACGTTGTCCCTGGCCGGCGTCATCTTCACGTAGGCTAGGATGTTGTCGTTCCAGGCGTTGAGGAACGTGATGTTCCGGAAATCCCACAGGGCCGGATTGTTGCGGCGGATGTGGTTCAGCTTCGTGATGTGCTCGCGGATATTTCCAGGCCTGTCGTAATCCCAGGCCTTGATCTCGTACTTCTCGGAATTGAGGTATTCCTCCTTGCCGGGAATCGGCGTGCCCTCGGCAAGTTCGAAGCTGCTATAGATCCCGTAGGCGGAGGACAGGGTCGCGGCCAGCGTGCCGCGGATGACGAAACCCGGAGGCCCGCTCGTCTGCAGCGGGACCGGGTTGATGTCCGGCGTGTTGGCGAAGAAATTCGGCCGGTAATACTCGGCCATCTCCGTCCTCGCCAACTCCGTCATGTACTCGGTCAGCTCGGCCTTCGTGTTGCGCCACGTGAAATAGGTGTAGCTCTGCTGGAAGCCGATCTTGGCGAGAGCCCGCATCATCTTCGGGCGCGTAAAGGCCTCGGCGAGGAAGATTGCGTCGGGATAGGCCGCGTTCACTTCCGCGATGAGCCATTTCCAGAACGGCAGCGGCTTGGTGTGCGGATTGTCGACTCGGAAAATGCGCACGCGCTCGCGGCACCAGAACAGGACGGCGTCCCGCAGCGCGTACCAGAGCGACGGGATCGACTCGCCGTAGAAGTGAACGTTCTAGATGTCCGCGTATTTCTTCGGCGGGTTCTCGGCATATTTCATCGTCCCGTCGGGGCGATACTCGAACCATTCCGGATGCTGCTTGATCCACGGATGGTCGGGCGAGCACTGAACGGCGAAATCGAACGCGATCTCGAGCCCGTGTGCGTGCGCCGCGTCCACCATGCGGCGGAATGACTCGAAGTCGCCGAGATCCGGATGGATCGCATCGTGCCCTCCGGCCTCGGACCCGATCGCATAGACGGAGCCGACATCCCCAGGCTTCGCGGTCAGCGAGTTGTTCCGCCCCTTGCGGTTCCGGAGCCCGACCGGGTGGATAGGCGGGAAATACAGGACATCGAAGCCCATGTCCTTCACGTAGGGAAGGTGGCGGACGACGTCTTCGAACGTGCCGTGACGATCCGGATCGTGGCTCATCGAGCGCGGAAACAGCTCGTACCAGGCGGAGAACTGCGCCGCGAGACGGTCCGCGATCACGGGGATCTCTTGCGGATAGCGGGACAGGTTCACGCGCTCGGCGTGACGGCTGATCAGCGGAACGTTGTGCTCGTCCAGGAGGAGCGCGAGCCGTGCTGCCGCATCGCCGTCCGCCTTGGCAAGCCCATCGAGGATCGCCGCCATGGCCGGGCCCTCAGGGCCGGTTTCGGCGTTGCGGGCCGCCATCTCGGCAATCTTCACGCCCTCGATGGTCTCGAGCGTGACGTCGACACCGGCCTTCTGCTTGGCGTGGATCTCGTGCAGCCAGGACGCGAAGGGATCGCGCCAACCCTCGATCGTGAACAGGTAGCGCGTGTTGCGCTCGACCGAGAATGATCCGGCCCAGCGATCGTTGTCGACGAAGCTCATGGGCGCGCGGCGCCACTCGGCCTCGTCCGCAGGTCGGTAGAGGATCGCGGCCGCGATCTTGTCGTGTCCGTCCGAGAAGATGTCCGCGGAGACCTCGACGGCCTCGCCGACGACCCGCTTCACGGGCGTTCGGCCGCCGTCGAGTTCGGGCAGGACGGCCTCGATGATGACCCGACCCTCACCCTTCGGGGCAAGGCCCGGCGTTGCGGCCGGCGCCAGATCCCGCTGCGCGACCAGGATGCGGACCTCGCGCGGCCCGAGTAGCACCGGGTTGCACGGCTCGAAGACCAGCGGAACTGCTCCAGGCGTGCGGTCGATGAACGGGCCCAGCATGCCGCCTGTGCGGCCGAGGATTGCCCCGCTCTCGACCGTGACGGCCGTCGCTCCCGTGTTGGCCAGGATCAGCAGGGCAGCATTGGCCGCGAGCGCATGGCCGGCATCGAGACGGAGCAGCGCCAAGTAAGGAGCGTCCGAAGCCGAGATCTTGTACTCGGCGCCCTCCACATTGGCGACCGGGAGTTCGGCCTTGAGCCGATTGATCTCGGCGATGCGGTCCGAAACGTCGATCGCCGTCAGGTTCTCCCGATCGTCGGGCGTCGACTCGACGACATGCACCTTGCGGCGGGAGCCGGTCTCGTAGCCCAGCGGCATCAGCACGCCTGACGAGAAGAACGCCGCCAGCGCATAGCGCATGACGAGTTCGGCCTCGATCTCGGTCTGGCTCGCCTCGTCGGGGATCCCGGCCGCGACCCGATCCATGTCGTGGTTCTCGGGGAACGCGATCGTCGGCGCGAGAAGCCGGGTCTTCTCTTGTGCCTCCAATGCCCAAGATTTCTTGAAATCCCACCAGGCAAACGAATTGAACAGGTAATCGAACCCGGCCGTCGCGGTCGCGACCGCCTCGTCGAAAGTGCAACCCAGGGTTTCCGCCGCGAACAGGCAAGCACCGTCACGGCGCTTTGCGTCGGTAATCAGCGGTTTCCAGACATCTGGTGGCACTTTGTAGGCAGCGTCGCAGCGGAAGCCGGCGATACCCAGCGCCTGCATGCGGGCGACATACTCGCCCCAGTAGCCCAGAAGGAAGGCACGCGAGGTCGGGCTTGAGTAGTCGAGTTCGGCCAGATCACCCCATATCGTCCGCTTCGTCGGATCGTCGGGATCGACCGCGTAGGGGCTCTCGAGCTCGCCCCACATGTTGCGGATGAACACCTCGGGATGTTCGGTCGCGAGCACCGCGTCTTTCGACGTGTGATTGATGACGAGGTCGGCCATGACCTTGAGGCCGTGCCGCCGCGCCTCCTCGACAAAGGAGCGGATCTGCTCGTCGTCGCTCCCGGCACCCTCGTCGCGGAAGCGAGGATCGAGCTTCGTGACGTCCTTGACCGCGTAGAGGCTGCCCGAGAACCCGGCTTCATGAAACGGGTTCAGGTACACCCAATCGAAGTTCATTGTGGCGATGCGCGGCAGCTCGGCCTTCCAGGCCGAGACGGTGCCGACAAGCAGCGGAAACAGGTTGTAGATCCGCGGTCCGGTCTGAGCCGCCGCAGCAGGACCGCTCTCCGGAATGGGATTGCGCTCCGGTGTGGCCACGATAGCGGGCGACTTGGTCCTGATGCGTGCGCTCATACAGTTCTCCTGAGGACCGCAACGGGCAGCGCCGCGAAAAGCTCCCGCAAAGACGCACCATCCGGGCCAATCTCGACGTCCCGACCCTCGATCACGCTGTGCCAATTCCCGCCCGGAAGCTGAACCTTCGTCCCACCCCAGGCGTGCCCGATCGGAAGGCCCCCATCGCCCGCCAGATCGGTCGCAAGCCGCGCAACGGCAACCAGCAATTCCTCCGTTCCGCTCTTGCGACGGAAGGCGAGCACCTTGGCGCCGGGCTCGCTCGCCCCGAGTGGCTCATAGCTGCCGTTCGCGTAAAGCTCGGGCGCGGCCGCGCGATCGTTAAGCAGGCGCGACAGGACCAGTTGCTTGATTGCCCCATCCTGCCATGTGCCGACGAGTTGCGGGACGGGATCCTCCCGGTCGAGGGCCGCGCCCAGCGCGTCGTAATCAACCGGGCGCCGGTTGTCGGGGTCGACCAGCGAAAAGTCCCAGAACCCGGTCCCCTGATAAGTGTCCGGCACGCCGGGCAGCGTGCACTTGAGCACTGTCCGCCCCAGGCCGTTGACCATGCCGGCAGCGGCAAGCCGTTTCGCAAGCGGCCGAAAGGCTTCCAACAACGCGCTGCCCGGAGCCAGGAAGGCGTCTACCAACGCCATGGAGGCCTTCTCATAGGCCTCGTTCGGATTGACCCAGCTCGAGTGCCGCTTCGCCTCGCGCAGCGCCTTCTCGACATAGCCGTGGAAGCGCTTGCGGAAGCTTTCCAATTCGGCCGGATCGTCGCCGTCCAGCAACTCCAGCGGCAGCGAACCGAGCAGAGACTGGAACAGCATGTACTGATCGTTCGCGTCCGGGGCGACTTCCCCCTCGGCCCGGCCGAGATGCGGACCGGCGACCTTGCGCCAGGTGTCCAGCGCAGTCTTCCAGGCGTCGGGCAGGTCGGCGAGCGCGAGCAACCGTGCGCGCGCGTCTTCCCCGCGCTTGGTGTCGTGCGTCGCCGTCGCGATCATGGCGTTCCGCCAGGAGAGGGTGCGCTCCTCGTTGGCGTTGTGGAACTCCGAGACCGGGCCGCCGAAATGGCCCGGATCGCCGCCGACCTCGTTCAACGCGATCAGCCGTGCGTAGCGGTAGAAGAGCGTGTCCTCCAGGCTCTTCGCCATCACGGGGCCGGTCAGCTGCTGGAAGCGGCGCCGGAAGCGGGCGACGTGATCCGGCGCGGGTCGGCCGGGACCTTCGGTCTCAACCCTGCCGAGCAGGGCGGATGCCGCGAAATCATGCACCGAGCGGTCCGGCAGCGAACTTCGGCGTTTAGCGGCCGCGACGCTCGTCTCGATCAGTTCGATGTCCTCGGGCGAAGGCTCGTCCGTGATGTAGCTGCGATAGACCGGGAAGCGCGCGATGATCTCGATGAGCGCAACGCGGATCGCATAGACGGTGTAGTCGCGCGTGCGCCTGTCGCCATCGGCGATGCGCTTGAGATCGGAGACGAGCACCTCGAGTTCGCTCGCGAAGCTCGAAACGAGGATTTCCACCTTCGCGGCGCGAAGCTGCTCCTCGTACGTCCCCTCCACGCCCGTGAAGTCGCGGTAAATCCGCTCGAACGTGTCGGCCGCGCTCGTGTCGACGAAGATGCCGTCGATGAGGTTGAGCACGTCGTAGCCGGTCGTGCCTGCAATCGGCCAGGGCCTGAGGGGTTCGCCGGGCTCCAGGATCTTTTCGACCACGACGTAGAAGCCGGGGCCGACCACGCTCTGCAGCTTCTGAACGTAGCCTTCGGGATCCGCGAGGCCGTCGATGTGGTCGATGCGAAGTCCCTGGATGCGACCTTCGCGGACCAGGCGGAACACCAGCGCATGCGCCGCATCGAACACGTCCGGCAGCTCAACACGAATGCCCCCCAGGCCGTTGATGTCGAAGAAGCGGCGGTAGTTGATGTCGCTCGCCGCGACGCGCCAATGCGCCGGACGGTAGGACTGCATCTCGAGAATGCGGTGCAGCGTGCCGAAGCTCTCGGACATGCCGGCGACGCCATTCACGACCGCGACCGCGCGATCGAGGGCGTGCCGGAGCGTGTCCGTCTCGGCGACGGCTGCCGCCAGCCGTCGTTTCAGGATCTCGCCTTCCTCCGGGAACGCCGCGCGGCGCTCGGAGGAGGTCTCGTCTCCCATGATGCGCAGCCGGTCGGAGACGGCGATCACCTCCGCGTGTCCTTCGAGTTGGTCGAGCGCGGCCAGCGCCCTGTCGAGGATCAGCGGATACGACAACGGCGTGAGCGGCAGCTTGTGCTCGTGATGCCAGACGCTGAAGGAGCCCTCGGCCTCGTCGAAGACGAGCTTCAGCTCCCCGTTTTCCAACGCGTCACCGTAGCGGTTACCGAGCACCGGGATGACGAGCTTGCCATGGGCGCCAAGGCGCTCCCAGTCGATGTCGAAAGCGCGCGAGTGGGGCGACAACTGCCCCCATTCCAGGGTCGCCAGCCACCAGGGATTGTCGGAGCCACCAACGCCGAGATGGTTCGGGACGACGTCCAGGATGAAGCCGAGACCGTGCTCCTTGAGGGCATCTGACAGGCGGTAGAAGGCTTCTTCGCCGCCGAGTTCCGGATTGATCGCAGACGGATCGACAATGTCGTAGCCGTGGGTTGAGCCGGGCCGAGCCGTGGCGATCGGCGACGAATAGACGTGGCTGATCCCGAGCTTCTTCAGGTAGGGCAGCGTCTTGATCGCGTCGTCGAACGTGAAGTCCTTATGGAACTGGAAGCGGTAGGTCGCCCGTGGCGCAGGCGACGAGAGCGGGCTGGTCGAGGCGCGCGTGCCCCGTCCCTCTCCCGACACCGCGGCCGCGACCTTCGCCAGAGGCCCGCCCGGGGCGTTGATCGCCGCGATATCGAGATCGAGTTTGCGGCGCCAGTTCGGATGACCTTCTGTCGTGCCCGGCATGTTCGGCTGGCTTCGCGAACCCAGGACGTCCTCGTACTGGATCGCGTTCAGCGCAGACGGCGTGCGTGCCAGGAAGCGCATCACGGCCTCGATCGGCGGCTGATCGGTCGGCTCGGGCGACGCTAAAAGTTTTTCGGCGGACAGAGACTGGGTGAGCCTGGAGCGCTCGACGGCCCGTTCCGTCCGCTCACGGTCGCCACGCTCCGGATCATAGATCCCGAGCGTCTGGCGCAGGTCCGTGTCAAGCCCGTGCCACCAGCCGACAAAGGTCGGCAGGTCGTGCGTGGTGATGACGCTCAGGGCCTCACGCGGATATTCGGCAGGCGGCTTGAAGCCGAAATCGTCCGTCCGCTCGAAGGCCAGAACCCGGTAGCTCAGGATGCCCGAGCGCATGATGGCGTCCGAGAAGCCCTCCGGGCCGGTCCCGAGATCCTCGGCGATCACGAGTGCCTTGGCGCGATGGCTCTCCAGCCGCAATACGGCGAGCATTGCCTCGAACGGGTAGTTGACGTAGGCGCCGGCCGCGCCGCTCTGCCCGACCGGGATCAAATACAGGCGTTGCAACTGGAACGCGTGGTCGATCCGGATCGCGCCGGCATGGCGCATGTTGGCCTGGACCAGAGCACGGAAGGCCGCAAGCCCCTGCTCCTCAAGCACGATGGGATTGAGCGGCGGCAGCCCCCAATCCTGTCCCAAGGGCGCCAGGAGGTCGGGCGGTGCGCCGATCGACAGCGTATTTCCGAAGCGCTCCGGATGGGACCAGACCTCGGAACCGCCGCGGTCCGAACCCACTGCAAGGTCCCGGTAGAGCCCGAGCGACATGCCGGCCTTTTTCGCCGCTGCGGAGGCTGCGGCGAGCTGAGTGTCGGCAAGGTATTGCAGCCAGGCATGATAATCGACGCGGTCGTGCTTATCGGCCGCGAAGCGCCGAACGGCGTCGGAGACCGGGGCGCGAAACTCCTCCGGCCAATCGCCGAGCCACATCCGGCCTTCGGTGCGAAAATGTTCGTGCAGCGCCTCGAAAGTGGCATGCGCCTCGAGATTGGCACCCTGTTCCCGGCGAAAGGCAGCAAAGCCTTCGTCCGGGTGACGGCCCCGCTCCTCCCAGAGCGCTTCCAGCACTGGCGAAAGCTCGGCCCAGATGCCCGGGTGGTCGACGAGCGCCGCTTCACGCAGCGCGGAGATCCGGGCGCTGCGCCCCTCTTCGTCCAGGAGCTTGGCTGCACCGCTGCCTGCAAAGCCGTCGACCGCCTTGGGGTCGATGTGGATCGTTTCGAGAAAAAGCCGGGACGACGGCGAGTAGGGGGAAGTCTTGCTTCGATCCGCTGAAAAGAGCGCGTGCACAGGGCTGAGGCCCAGGAACGAGGCTCCGAGCGGGCCAGCCCCGGAAGCAGCTTCGGCGACATCGGCGTAGCTCCCGATCCCGAGATTGGAGCCGGATCGCAACGCGTAGATCTGAGCCGCGAGGCCCCAGGCGCGCCCGTCCCGCCGCATCCAGCCCGGCTGCCAGCAACGGTCCGGCGCTACGATGATGGTCGATGTCGTGCGTAGCTCACCGGACGCGACTTCCAGCCCGAAATAGCCTTCCGGCAGGATGGGAAGGCGAAGGACACCGTCCTGCGCGCGACCTTCCCGAACGTGGCCAGCTTTATCCGTCAGGCGCGAGGCCGCGCGCGCCAGTGCGCTTCCCCGCAGCCGAATGTCGGCCGGCTTCCGCGGCGTGAGCGCCACCACCTTCGGGAGAAGTCCGTTCCGAAATGCCTCGATGCGAACGAGGCTCTCGCGTGCTTCGGCGTCGCTCGCGGCCGGGAAGCCGAGGGCACCAAGCATTCCCCGCCGCCGGGATACGGCAATCTCGACAGGTTGCCCGTGCGCGTCCGTGTAGCGGCTCGGGATGCCGACCAGCTCCGAAAGCCGGTCGATCATGCTGTCCTCACCGCTCATCCGTGTCTCCGGTCATGAAAAATCCCGCCCAGGCCGGCAGCAACGGGCCTGGGCGGGACCTGTCCACGCCCGGGCTCGCCCAGATGATGCGACCAGGGTAGCCGGCCGCCAGTTCCACGGCTTCCGAGCCGAAATTCGCAACGAAGCGAAGCGTCCCGCCCTCAAAGCGCCACGTGACGTCGATCGCGCGCGGGCTCGGCATCCGGCCTTCCGCGCCTTTATAGAGCGTCTTGGTCAGCGGTGTGACATGATCCCGGCGCAGAGCGAGCAGGTCGCGGGTATCCTCCAGGACCTGGACATGCGGATCTCGGGTGGCCTCTTCCCAATCGAGAGTGGAGCGGCGGAAGGTCGATTCCGCCGTCGGGTCGGGGATGGCTTCGGATGCGCCCGGATCGCTAAACGCCGCGAAGTGCTGGAACTCGCGCCGCCTTCCCTCACGGACCGCACGCGACAATTCCTCGTCCGGCGCGAAGTCGACGAAGAACTGGTATGGCGCTGACGCGGACCATTCCTCGCCCATGAACAGCATCGGGATCTGCGGCGAGAGAAGCAGACCGGCGCGTGCCAGAGCCAGCCGTTCCGGATCTGCGAGCGCGGAGAGCCGGTCGCCGAAGGCGCGGTTCCCGATCTGGTCGTGGTTCTGCAGGAACGCCACGAAGGCCGAGGGCGGCAGGTGTCCGGAGGGTTCGCCGCGAGGCTTCCCGCCCGCATGCGCCGACGGATCGCCCTGATAGCCGAACCCTTCCGTCAGGCAGCGAACGAGCCGTTCGACAGGACGGTCGGAGAAGTCCTGGTAATAGGCCTCGCTCTCGCCCGTCAGAAGCACGTGCCAGCAATGGTGGATATCGTCGTTCCACTGCGCCGTATGCAGGAGCGGCTTTGCGCTCTCGTCACGCTCGAGCCAGATCGCCTGGTTTTTCTCGTTCTCGAGGACGAGGTGAATGTGCCGGCCCGGTGCCACGGCGCGGGCGCGTTCCGCGATCTCGGCGAGGATGTTGTGTTCGCTGTCGTCCAGGATCGCGTGGACGGCGTCGAAGCGCAGCCCATCCACGTTGAACTCCTCGATCCAATAGAGCGCGTTGTGGATGAAGAAGTCGCGCACCGGCCGGCCTTCACGGCCGTCGAAGTTCAGTCCGGCGCCCCACGGCGTCTGGTGTCGCTCGGTGAAGAACGACGACGCGTATTGGCTGAGGTAATTCCCGGCCGGGCCGAAGTGGTTATAGACCACGTCGATCATGACCATAATCCCGAGCGCGTGCGCCCGGTCGACGAAGTGCTTCAACTCCTCCGGGCGACCGTAGACCGAATCCGGCGCATAGGGCAGGACACCGTCGTAGCCCCAGTTGCGGCTGCCCGCGAAATCCGCGAGCGGAAGCAGCTCGATCGCCGTGATCCCGAGGTCTCGAAGTCCTTCGAGCTTCTCCGTCAAGGCAGCATACGTCCCCTCGGGCGTCGCCGTCCCGACATGCGCCTCGTAGACGACAGCCTCTTCCCAGGGCCGGCCGGCCCAGCCGAGGTCCTGCCAATCATGGTCGCGGGGATCGACGACTTCGCTGAGGCCGGAGACATCGTCAGGCTGAAACCGCGATGCCGGGTCGGGCACGACGGTTTCGCCATCGATGCGGAAACCATAGCGGGAGCCGTTCCGAGCCTCTGCGACCACGAGCCGGCGCCAGCCGGCGCCCGTGTCGGGCATGTCGTGCTCGGTGCCGTCCACGACGAGCGCAACGCTTTTCGCGCTCGGCGCCCAGAGCGCGAACCGCACCCCGCGATCCGTCGTCTCGGCCCCGAACGGCATCGCATGCCGTCGCCGCATGGTTCTATCCTGTGTTCTAGATGCCCCGGAAGAGTATGACCGAACGGGGTTCCACAACGAAGGTTCCACCGGCTGCAAAGGTCCGTTCGGGACCGTTCGGTCGCCCGGTTGAGGCCGTTGTGTCGAGGACCGGGAGCCAGCGCTCCGACCCAAGTCCAGGCACCGCGAAGGAGACCGGATCGGCCGCGGCATTCAGGACGGCGAACAGGGTCTCGCCGTCTTCCGCGTCGTTGCCGATCACGAAACCCAGGACCCGTCGCTCTTCCTCCTGCCAGTCGGCTCCGTTCAGTTCGGACCCGGCCGGCGCGAGCCAATGCACGTCCTTCAGCCCGCTCGCCGGGTCCGGAACACCGTAGAAGAAGGTCGTCCGGCGCAGCGCCGGGTACGAGCGCCGGAGTTCGACAATATAAGCCACGAAGGGCACCAGATCCGGGTCGTGTTCTCGACCCTTGCCCCAGTCGAGCCAGGCAACCTCGTTGTCTTGGCAATAGGCGTTGTTGTTGCCGCTCTGGCTGCGCGACAGCTCGTCGCCCATGAGCAGCATGGGGACGCCTTGCGACAGCATCACGATCGCAAGCAGGTTGCGCTTTTGCCGGGCCCGAAGTCCGAGGATTCCGGCATCGTCTGTCGGGCCCTCGACACCGCAATTCCAGGAATGGTTGTCGCCGTGGCCGTCCCGGTTCTCCTCGCCGTTCTGCCAATTGTGCCGGTGGTCGTAGGAGACGAGGTCGTCGAGCGTGAAGCCGTCGTGGGAGGTGACGCAGTTCACGGACGCGGTCGGCCGACGGCCGCTCGCCTCCAGGATCTCGCGGGAACCTGCGATCGCGCGCACCAGCCCCGGCACCTGGCCAGGCTCGCCGCGCCAGAAGCGCCGCACCGAATCGCGGAACACGTCGTTCCACTCTCCCCAGGGCGGAGGAAACTGGCCTAGGCGGTATCCGCCCTCGCCGATATCCCAAGGCTCAGCAATGAGCTTCACTTCGGAGAGGATAGGATCGGCCGCAATAGCGTTGAAGAAGGGAGCGTCGCGATCGAACTCGTAGGGGTTGCGGGCGAGCGTGGGCGCGAGGTCGAACCGAAACCCGTCGACGTGGTACTCGGTCACCCAAAACCGGAGCGAGTCGAGCACGTGGCGGAGCACTGCCGGCTGGCTCACATCCAGTGAGTTGCCGCAGCCAGTGCAGTTGTAGGTACGGCGCGGATCTCCCGGCAGAGGCTTGTAGTAGACGGCATTGTCGATGCCCCGGAACGACAGCGTGGGCCCCGTCTCCTCAAGCTCCGCCGTGTGGTTGTATACAACATCGAGAATCACCTCGATCCCCGCCCGATGGAGCTCCGCGATCGCGCCTTTCAGTCCGTTCAGGCCCGTCGGACCGAGATACCGGGCGTCAGGTGCAAAGAAGCCCAGGGATGAATATCCCCAGTAGTTCACCAGGCCCCGCTGGACGAGGAAGCGATCGTCCGAAAATGCGTGAATGGGAAGCAACTCGATGGCGGTTACACCCAGCCGAAGCAGATGCTCGATGATCGCCGGGTGTCCTAGCGCGTCGTAGGTGCCGCGCAACTCCGGCGGGATCTGCGGATGGAGTTCGGTCAGTCCTTTGACATGCGCCTCGTAGATCAGCGTGTCCGACCAGCGCGTGCGGAGGGGCGTGTC
>CAXUKK010000017.1:15709-16088 GCA_964251455.1 uncultured Enterovirga sp. | reverse complement strand
GGTCTCGGCCTACGGGTTCTCGACCTTCTTCGCCCTGACGGCCGCGATCGGGCTGCCCGTGCTGGTCCTCGCGATCCTGTACGGGCGCATCGGCGAAGAGCAGGTTCATCCGGTCGAGGCGGAGTCCGAAGGACTTGCGCCGGTGCGGGCCGGTTGATGCAATCCTCCGGCGATCTCCTCGCCGACCGTCGCTATGCGTATGCCAAGTCTTCTCTCGACGAGGGGGATTGGGTAGCGGCAGCCGACCTTGCCCGGCAGGCACTCGAGCTCGCACCGAACTTCGTCGCTGCCTGGTTCCTGCTCGGCGAGGCACACGAGCAGATCGCCGCCGCTGAGCCGGACGGCGCCGACCCGGGCGAGGCGAGCGCTGCGTTCGCCA
>CAXUKK010000017.1:3791-15699 GCA_964251455.1 uncultured Enterovirga sp. | reverse complement strand
GCCTCGACCCGGAAGATCCGCTCGGGGCCGGTCTGAGGCTCGCCCTTCTCGGCGCCGCGGACGAGCATAGCGCCATGAGCCCGGCTTATGTGCGCTCGCTCTTCGACGAATATGCGATCCGCTTCGACCGTCACCTCAGGCAGGGACTCGGGTACCGCGGCCCGGAACTCCTGCACGGGGCGGTGCGGCGCGCGTGCAGCCTGAAGCTCCAGCCCTTCCGCTTCGATCTCATGCTCGATCTGGGGTGCGGCACCGGGCTTGCCGCCGAAATCTTCCGGGAGGAATGCCGCCGGATGGCCGGCGTGGACCTGTCCCCGGCCATGGTGCGGAAGGCGGAGGCGAAACGGATCTATGACGAGGTCGGCGTCGGGGATCTGGTCTCCTGGCTCGAGACCCGGGCGGCCGGAGAGGCAGACCTTGTGCTCGCGGCCGACGTGCTCGTCTACATGTCCGATCTCGGCCCTGTCTTCGCGGCGGCGCACCGAGCGCTTCGGCGCGAAGGATTCTTCGCCTTCACGGTCCAGGCGCATGCGGGGGAGGGCGTCGTCCTCGGCGACGATCACCGCTACGCTCACGGCGAGGTCTATCTCCGGTCGCTCGCGAAAGCATCGTCCCTTGATCCTGTGATCCTGGAGCAGGTTTCGACACGTCGGGACCGAGGGCAGGACGTCCCCGGGCTCCTGATGGTGCTCTCGCGCTAGCTCCGTGCCAGGTCCGTTTCGGCGAAGGCGTCGCCCGCATGAACGAGCTCCGCGTCGCGGAGCTTGGCGAGCGCGTAGGAAAAACACTCCTCCATGTTCAGCTGCGCCGCGTGCTTCCCGCCCTTGCCGAAGCGCGCATAGGCTTCCAGTGCCGTGAGCGTCTCAGGCTGCCCGACTGGAGCAAGCTCGATCTCGGCAGCCGCCATCATGTCCGCGAGGTCATGATAGGCCGCATCGATCGACCGTCCGGTCTCGCGCGCGATCGCGGCGGTCGCCGCATACACGGCGAGTGGATGGGTGAGCCGCTGCTTCGTGGCGTCAAGCCGCGCCGTCAGCGTCTTGGCTTGATCGCCACCGAGGATCAGGGCTGCCAGGGCCGAACCGCTGAGGACGCTCATTCGCCGCAGAGCTCGTCGAAGAAGGCCTTGTCTGCCTTGAACCCGATACGGCCTGCGGCCGCAACGCGCTCCTGGATGGGGCGGAGACGATCGCCGAGCGGAATGCGCTTCAGCTCGCCCTCGACTGCCACCCGAACGGCTTCGGTCAAGCCGAGCTTCTTCAGTGAGGCAAGGTTTCGGACCAGACGTTCTGTCTCTTCGTCCCGGATATGAAGCGCCATGTCCCTCGCCGACGTGAGATGGTAGCAGAACGCGTAAGTCCCCGAATGACAACGCCCGATCTTCTCCCCGCGCAGTTTCGCGAGTGGTTCGCGACCCGCGGGTGGGCGCCCCGCCGGCATCAGCTCGATCTCCTGGCCAAGGCGGCGGAGGGCCGCTCGGCGCTGCTGGTGGCGCCCACGGGTGCCGGCAAGACGCTCGCCGGCTTTCTGCCGAGCCTGGTCGCGCTTGCGGAAGCAGGTCCGGCCACCCTGAAGGGCAGGGGGCTGCATACGCTCTACATCTCGCCCCTGAAGGCGCTTGCGATCGACGTTGCCCGCAATGTCGAGACGCCGGTCCGCGAGATGGATCTCGCGATCCGCATCGAGAGCCGCACAGGCGATACCCCGCCTGCGAAGCGCAAGCGTCAGGTCGAGCGCCCGCCCGACATTCTCATGACGACCCCGGAGCAACTCGCGCTCATGCTGGCGTCACCGAGCGCATCCGAGCTGTTCGGTGGCCTGAAGCGGGTGGTTCTCGACGAACTGCACGCGCTGGTCACGTCGAAACGCGGCGACCTTCTCTCGCTCGGCATGGCCCGGCTCTGGACGATCGCGCCCGGGCTTGCGACCACCGGCCTCTCGGCAACGGTGCGCGAGCCGGATGCGCTGAGGCGCTATCTCGTGCCGCAGGGCAGGCAGGATGAACCCTTTCTCCAAGGGGGAGAGGGTTCGGGTGAGGGAGACGAAGCGCAAGGCCATGCCATGGCCGACGTCATCGTGGTCGAGGGCGGAGCGGAGCCCGACATCCGCATGCTCGACCTCGGGCACGAATTGCCGCTCGCCGGCCATCTCGGTCCGACCGCAATGCCTGCGATCTACGAGCTGATCCGGCAGCACAAGACGACGCTCGTCTTCACCAACACGCGTTTTCAGGCGGAATACACCTTCCAGGAACTCTGGCGGCTGAACGACGACGTCCTGCCGATCGCGATCCATCACGGCTCGCTGGATGTCGAGCAGCGTCGCCGGGTCGAGGCGGCGATGACCCAGGGGAAGCTGAAGGCGGTCGTCTGTACGGCGACGCTCGATCTCGGCATCGACTGGGGTGATGTCGATCTCGTGGTGAATGTCGGCGCTCCCAAGGGCGCGTCGCGCATCATGCAGCGGATCGGGCGCGCCAATCACCGCATGGACGAGCCGTCCAAAGCCTATCTCGCGCCGACCAACCGTTTCGAGATCCTGGAATGCCAGGCTGCGCTCGATGCCGTCGCGGTCGCCGCGCAGGACACGCCCGATCCTCGCATCGGCGCGCTCGACGTGCTGGCGCAGCACGTGCTCGGACGGGCCTGTGCCGAGCCGTTCGGGCTCGAGCAGTTGTACGACGAGATCCGGCAGGCCGCACCCTATGCCGAGCTGTCCTGGGAGGATTTCGAGGCGGTCGTCGATTTCGTCGCGACCGGCGGCTACTCGCTCCGCGCCTACGAGCGCTTCGCGAAGATCCTGCGGGGGCCCGACGGGCTCTGGCGGGTGCGCGACGGACGGGTCGCACAGCAATACCGGATGAATGTCGGGACGATCACCGAGGCGACCATGCTGAAGGTGCGGCTCGGCCGCTCCTCGCCCGCGAAGCCCGGGATGGTCGTGCCGCGGCGCGGCCGCATCCTTGGCGAGGTCGAGGAAGGCTTCTGCCAGGCGCTGAGCCCCGGCGACACCTTCATCTTCGCGGGCGAGATCCTCCGCTTCGAGGCCATCCACGAAGACGAGGCGCTCGTCACGCGCACGACGGCCGGGACCGACCCGAAGATCCCGGCCTATGCGGGCGCAAAGTTTCCGCTCTCCACCTTCCTGGCCGAGCGCGTGCGCGGGCTCCTGGCGCACCCGGATCAATGGGACCGGCTGCCGATGGGCGCCGACGAGTGGTTGCGGCAGCAGCAGCGGCGCTCGCTCATCCCTGAGCCCGGCGAGATGCTGGTCGAGACCTTCCCGCGCCAGCGCCGCTACTACCTCGTCGCCTTTCCCTTCGAGGGGCGGCTCGCGCACCAGACACTCGGCATGCTGGTCACCCGCCGGCTGGAGCGCGCGCGGTTGCGTCCGCTCGGCTTCGTGGCGAACGACTATGGGATCGCGGCCTGGTGCCTGGGGGACATCGCGGCACGGGCCGAGGCGGAGCCAGGCTTTCTCGACGCCCTGTTCGGCGAGGACATGCTGGGCGACGACCTGGAAGAATGGCTTGCCGAATCCGCCATGATGAAGCGCACCTTCCGCGATTGCGCGGTCATCGCGGGGCTGATCGAGCGCAACCATCCGGGAGAGCGCAAGACACGGCGACAGGTCACGGTCTCGACAGACCTCGTCTACGATGTGCTGCGGCGGCACGAGCCCGACCACATCCTGCTTCGCTCGGCCCGGGCCGATGCAGCGACAGGTCTCCTGGATGTGAAGAGACTGGGCGGCATGCTCGCCCGCATCAAGGGACGAATCAGGCATAAGGCGCTCGACCGAGTCTCGCCGCTCGCCATTTCGCTCATCCCCGAGATCGGGAGGGAAGGCGTGATCGGCGAGGCAGCGGACGAGATCCTGGCGGAAGCGGAAGCGATGTTGCTCGAGGAAGCTTTGGCGTGAGCGCACCCGCGATGGCGCTGCCGCAGACGATCCCGCCGACCGAGACCGAGATCGCTGGTCTCGCCTGCCTGCTCGACCCGTCGGGCGCCATGTTCTTTACCGCCGAGCGAGTGCTGGTCGTCGCCGACCTCCACCTCGAGAAGGGCTCGTCCTATGCGCGGCGCGGCTCCTTCCTGCCCCCCTACGATACGCGCGCCACGATCTCCGCCCTCGCCGAGGTGGTCGACCGTTATGCGCCGGCCGGGGTGGTCGCACTGGGCGACAGTTTCCATGACCGGCAAGGGCCGGGACGACTCGGCGCGGCCGAGCGCGCCGCGCTGGCGGAGGTCGCGAGCGGGCGGGAGTGGATCTGGGTCACGGGCAACCACGATCCCGAACTGCCGCCCGACATCGGCGGCGAGGTCGTCTCTGAGACCGGACTGGGTCCGCTGGTCCTGCGCCACCACCCCGCTTCGGGCGCGTGCCGCGAGCTTGCCGGACACCTGCATCCCGTGGCCAAGGTCGTCCTCTACGGACGGAGCGTTCGCTCGAAAGCATTCCTCAGCGATGGCGAGCGCTGCGTGCTGCCGGCGTTCGGATCCTATGCGGGCGGGCTGAATGCTTGCGACCCGGCCTTTGGGCCTCTCTTCCCGGCCGGCTTCACGGCCCATGTCATCGGCCGCAACCGATTGTTCGCGCTGTCCCGATCCGTCCTGTGCGGCGACTGACGGCCGATCTATACAGGTCGTCTACAAATTTACACGTTTTGGGTGTGTTTGCGCAGCGAACTTACAACCCGAGCTCCCTAAACCTTCGGCGAACCCTCCGGTACGCCGAGTTCCCGTGGTACGGCAGCGAACAGGCGGCACTGGCGCCCAGGATCCGCGGCGCCCGACGGAGCAGGACCGGGCGGTCGGCCCGCGGCTGAAGGCGCTTCGGAAGGCGGCGGGCTTCACGCAGGAGGTCCTCGCGAACGCGCTCGGCGTCAGCTACCAGCAGGTCCAGAAATACGAGAAGGGTACGAGCCGCATGTCCGGCGGGCGGCTCCGGCAGGCAGCCTCGCTTCTCGGCGTGTCGCTCCAGAACCTCATCGGCGAGACTGAGCCCGCCGGCGGTGCCGGCTTCGCTGAAGGCGCCGGTCCGGGTTACGAGGCAGGCGGGGAGGCGGCCGAGTTGCTTCGGCACTTCGGCGCGATCGGCAAAGCGGAGGACCGCGAAATGCTGCTGCGGCTTGCCAGGCTCCTGGCGAAGAGCTGAGAACCGGGGTCAATCGCGGCGGAAAATAACGCTCGCGAGCCAGCCGAAGAACAGGGCCATCCCGGCGGCCACGAATCCGGACATCACCGGTCTGTCGCGTGCAAACTCCGTGATCTGCTCCTCCAACCCCGTCTTGACGAGCTCGAAGCTCGCATTGCGCCGGGCGACGACGATGCCGTCAGCGAGAAGGCTCACCTCGACATCGTAATTGCCGACCGGAGCCGTCGCCGGAAGCAGGATCGGGGCCCGGAAGAACTCGCCGGTGACGAAGGTCACGGCTCGCGGGCTCTCGAAATAAAGGCGGTCGCGGCCTTTGAGGCGGACGAGGGCGTCGCGGAACTGATCGCCTTCGCCGCCACGCCCGACCGAGAATTCGGGCGCGCTCACGACGGCCTGGATGCCCAGCCGGAAGCGCCGGCGCATGACTTCGCTCACGGTGTCATCGACCGGTCGCGATGACACGACGGCCAGGAAGGAGGGCACCTGGACGAATTTCTGCTGGCTCCGGTTCAGCCAGATCGGGCCAAGCTGCTCCTTCTGGCGCACCGTGACCGCCTCGCGCGGTCCCCGGACGGTCACGACGACGTCATAGGGCCCGGAACGAGACACGGTCTGGCTGTCACGCTCGATGACGCCGAAGGCGACGAGCCGGGCCCCCGTGTAGGTCGACCCGATCGCGACGAGGTTCGTGGACAGCGACAGGACGAGCCGCTCGGCATGGGCCGCCGAGCAGGGAAGCAGGGCGCCAAGCGCGAGAAACGCGGCCCGTGCGATCACCTGCGGATCTCCTGGATCGCCAGCGAGAAGGGCTCGGTCGGGCGGACCACGACTTCGATCACGAAACGCAAGCCGACGGCCAGGATCAGGAGGGCGAGCAGGAAGCGGAACAGGTCCGCCCTCAGCGTCCGCCCGGCCTGCGCGCCGAACTGCGCGCCGAACACCCCGCCGATGATGAGGATGAGCGCCAGTATGATGTCGACGGCACCGTTCAGCGTCGCCTGCAGAATGACCGCGAGCAGGGCCGTGCACAGGACCTGGAACTGCGATGTGCCGATCACGATGTTGGTTGGCACCCTGAACAGGTACAGCAGGGCCGGGACCATGATGAAGGCGCCTCCGATCCCGAGAACGGCGCCGATGAACCCGACCGTCAGGGCCAGGCCGACGATAGGAATAACGCTGGAATACAGCCGCGAGCGCGGGAAGCGGACCCGGAGCGGCAGCCCGAGATAGGCCGGGTGCTCGCCTGCGCGCCTCCGCAAGCGAACCACGCCGCGCCGCGCGGACCAGAATTCGCGCAGGCTCTCGGCAAGCATCAGCGCGCCCAGCACGGTGAACAGCGTCACGTAGGAGAGCACGATCACAAGCTCGAGCTGGCCGGCCCGTCGCATGGCGGCGAAGAACCAGACGCCGAGCGAGGTTCCGACGAACCCGCCCGCCACGAGCACGAGCGCGAGTTTGAGATCGAGGGCGTCGCGCCTGAGGGCGGACAGGGTGCCGGTCGTGGCGGAGGCCGCGATCTGGGCCGATTGCGTCGCGACCGCGACGGCCGGGGGTATGCCCAGGAAGATGAGAAGCGGGGTCATCAAGAACCCGCCCCCTATCCCGAACAGGCCGGACACGAACCCGACCGCCGCCCCCATCGCGAGGAGGAGAAGGATGCTGACCGGCATCTCGGCGATCGGCAGGTAGATCTGCAACGCGCCTGTCCCAAAAGCCGCGCGTCCAGCACGGACGAGGATCTGTCGTCGGCGAGGGTAAGCCCACGCCGCGCGCCGATCCTAACGTGCCGCGTCTAAACTCCGCCTGAAGAGCATCTTGGGAGCGAATGCAAGATAATATGATCGTTTGGCTGGATGGGGCTCAGGCTCGTCCCGACCGTCTGGACGGGATCTCGGACCACTTTGCGCTCGGGGCCGGAACCTCGTTCGCTCCGCTGTTGGCCGGTGTCACCCGCCAGCGCTCCACCGCCGCTTTCGCGCGGGTGAGGTCCGCCGGCTGGAGCCGTGCCGCGACTTCGTCCCGCTTGCGGCCCGCTTCGTCGTCGCCTTGTCCGGCCGCGACGGCGAACCACTGGTAGGACCGGACGAGGTCCTGCTGCGTGCCGAGCCCACGCGCGAACAGGACGGCGAGATTGAACTGGCTGTCGCGCACGCCGTGCTCGGACGCTTTCGAGAACCACGTCATGGCACTGGCATAATCCGGCTTGCCGCCCGCACCTTCGGCCATGAGGACGGCCAGATTGTGCATCGCGCGAGTGTTGCCGTTCTCGGCCGCCCGCTGGTACCAGCGCCGCGCCGCCTCGACGTCGCGCGGCACCCCGATGCCCTTCTCGTAGGCGTTGCCGGCGCGGTACTGCGCAGGTGCGAGGTTCTTTTCGCCGGCCTTCTCGAACAGCGCAACCGCGGCGCGGGGATCGCGCGCCACGCCGCGGCCGTCCATGGTGCGGACAGCCAGCTCGTAGAGCGCAACCGGATCACCGTTCGTGGCAGCCTGCTTCAGGGACGACGCAAGCGCGCCGGGGGATGGCTCGGAGGCGGGCTTGATAGGCGCGGGCGCGCTCGGTGTTGAAGCCGGAAGCTGGGAGGCCTGTTTCTGCGAACTCGGCTCGATCGTGCCTGCCGCCGTATTCGGAGCGATCTGTGCTGCCGGACGAGGCTCGCCTGCGCCGGACTCGAAAGCCGTGACGGCCTGTGGGGCTGGTGACGGTTGCGGGGAGGAGGCGCTCCCATTGCTCTCCCGAGCTGTCGGGACGGAGGCGGTCGTGGTCGGCTCCGACATGTCCACCGGCGGTGCAAGGGCCGCAACCTTGTTCGACGCCGGGGCCGTGATGACCGGAGCGGACGCGATCGCGTCGGCGTTCTGCGCAATCCGACCAGCCAGGAGTTGGGCCGGGTCTTCGGCAGTGAGTTCGCTGGCGAGCCGGTAGCTGCCGATCGCGACGACGAGAGCTGCCGCGCTGACGAGCAGCGGCCGCCGCAGACGGTCGAGCATCCCCCGGATCTTGGTCTGACCCTGTCCCTTGTCGGCCGGCGCCGCGGTGCGATCCGCCCCCCGGCCCTTGCCCTTCTCCGCATCGGCGGCCGCGGCCTGCGCGGCACGCCGAGCCGCGGCTATGAAGCTGGCCTTGATGTCACGTTGGTCGCCAGGGACCTCGGGCTCGGGCACCGCATGCGGGGCCGAACTCGGGCGTCCTGCGCCGGGCTCGAGAAGCACCTCGTTCTCGTGGACGCGCGGGAGCGGACGATCGGCCTCGGTCAGGGTCGGGCTGAGGAGAAGCGCCTCGTTCAGTCGCCGGAGCGCCGCATCGCTCATCTCGCGCGGTCGGTCGGCTTCGTCCACCGACGGCATCGTCTCCTGACCAGGGAGCGAGACATTCGCCTGCGGTGCCAGCGGTTGCGGCGCCGCCTGCTCGTGAAGAGCCGCGGGGTGCGCGACCTCTCGCTCGCCCGCGAAGCTGGACCGGAGCCTGGCCGCGTCATGCGGAGCGAATTCGCCCCGCATTGCGTCGATGGTCTGCGCGACGGCTTGTCTTGCCGCCTGCTCGGCAATGTCGATCGTCCCGTCGCGCCAGCTCGCGACCTCGTTCATGAGGTCGCTCATGGCTTGGGTAAGGTCGGCAAGCCCGGGATCACGGGCGGCGGTCGAGCCGATCGTGGCCGAGAGGCCCGCAATCTGGCGCTCGATCTGCTCGACCATCTCGGGATCGCCCGAGTGCCGCTCAAGCCGCTCGATCTTCTCGATCAGCATGACCAGCATCGAGGCGATCGGCTGGAGTTCGTCCCTGGTCGCGCCCTGGACGGCCGAGATGCTCAAGGCGGGTGCGCTCTGTCCGGCATTGAGGGAGAGCGCGTCGCGCATGTCCTCGAAGGCTAGGCGAAAGCTGGTGAAATCCTGCGCGTCGACCTGCCGGCTGCCGATCCGGGCAAGTTCGAGCTTCATTTCGTTCAGCTGGTGGCCGAGCGCGCTGATATCAGCCGGCACGGCCATCGTGCCCAGCATCCGCTTGACCTCGGCGATCTCGCGACCGAGAGCACCGATGGCCGCGGGATCGATCCCGCTGGCGGCTACGATATCGAGCTTGTGCGACACAACGTCGATGTCGCGCGCGAGCTTGCCCAGACCCTCGGACGGCGCGCCGCCGTTCGCAGCGAGGCGCTGCACCTCGGCTTGGAGAGCCTCCACCTCGGCCCCGACCGGCACGAGATTTCCACCTCCGGCTCGTGCTTCCGCGATTTCGCCCGCGAGCGCGCCGATCGACCGCTCGACCGCATTCAGATCCGATCGCGTCGCCAACGCGGCCATCGAGGCCTGGACTCGATCGATGTCCCGCTTCAGCCCTTCCAGGCCCGCAGGGATCGCCGGAGCGGTAGGCTTCGGGGCGGAGCCCGGCAGGCGATCGATCTCGGTGTGGAACGTCGCGAGCGGGTCCGTCGGCGGGCTCTTAGCCAGCGCGCGAGTGGTGGTGGGGGTGCTTCTCGCCGCAGGTGCCTCGGCGGTCGCGGCCGGGATCGGAGGGGCTGAAGCGCCCGGGCTCGACGGCAGAGCTTCGGCCTGAACGGGCCTGGCAACCTCGCCTGACGGTCCGTCGAGGGCGGCCTGCCGCGCCCTGATCTCCGCGACGGCTGCGTCGAGCTGACGAGGCGCCGGTTTCGTCCGCGAGGAATTCAAGGGTGCGTCAAGACGGCCGGCGATCTCGCGGATTCGGTTCTCCAGATTGCGGAACGCCTCGTCCTGGGCAGCCTGCGCTTCCGACCGCGTATCGTCCGTGCCCGGATCGAGACGCTCGACGGTGCTGAGGGCATCATAGGAGTGACGCGCGTCCGGCCGGGCATGCGATTGCGCCCGCACGTCGGACTGCTTCCCGACTTCGGCAAGCTCCTCCTGAGCTTGTTCGATCCAAGATGTCATGGAGTTCAGGGCCGTACTCGATTTGGCAGAGGTCGTCGGGGAGACGCGGGCCGGAGGCAGCGCCGTGGCGAGGGGTGGGGCGGGAGGAGGCTCGACGGCTGCAGTATCGTCTGTCGACGCGCGGGAAGGCCGGCGCGATTGTTCCGCGACGGCCGCGTCCAGCCACTCGTCGATGCTGCGGCTCGCGCGTTCGGTATCGGCCTCGGCCGAGCCCGACTTACGCAAAGGAACGTTCTGTCTCATCGATCGCTCATGCCGCGAGGGGGCGGTACGCTCGGTTCCGCCTCCCCCAAGGCAGACCGCCACGCCAACAGAGCGTCGGGCCGTCACTCATGAATGGATGGTTGACGGGCCGCGTCGCCGATACAGGATTTCCGATCAAGGTAAACAGGGCGTTAAAACCGCACTACCGGTCTTTACCCTTCGGGCCAGATACTTGTGCAAGCGTGGCTTTCCGGTATCTCTGCCGGCCCGCCCAGCTAGGCAGGTACGGACCGCGAGACATGCCGAGCTACAAGGCTCCCATCGACGACGTGAAGTTCATCCTCCAGGACGTGCTGGGGATCGATCGCTACAACAAC
Source organism: uncultured Enterovirga sp. (assembly GCA_964251455.1). Classification (GTDB taxonomy): domain Bacteria; phylum Pseudomonadota; class Alphaproteobacteria; order Rhizobiales; family Beijerinckiaceae; genus Enterovirga. The sequence goes on along the minus strand of CAXUKK010000017.1, from coordinate 5,050 downwards.
CTTGCGGGCTTCGCGGATGCCAGCCCTGACGTGATCGACGCCATCTTGCAGGAAGGGGCTAAGTTCTGCGAGGAGGTGGTCGCCCCCCTCAACCTGTCGGGCGACCAGGAGGGGTGCCGGCGCAATCCGGACGGCTCCGTGACCACGCCGAAAGGGTTCAAGGAGGCCTACGCCGCCTATTCGGCCGGCGGCTGGATGGGGCTCTCGGCTCCGGCGGAGTTCGGCGGCCAGGACCTGCCACATACGATCAACACCGTCATGCAGGAGTTCATCTCGTCGGCGAACCTCGCCTTCGGCATGTATCCCGGCCTGACGCAGGGTGCGATCGCGGCCCTGCTCGTGCACGGCTCGGCGGACCAGAAGTCGCGCTACCTGCCCCGGATGATCGAGGGTTCCTGGACGGGCACCATGAACCTGACCGAGCCGCATTGCGGCACGGACCTCGGGCTCCTCAAGACGAAGGCCGTCCCGAACGGCGACGGCTCGTACGCGATCACGGGTACGAAGATCTTCATCTCGGCAGGCGAGCACGATCTGGCCGAGAACATCGTCCACCTCGTCATCGCCCGGATCGAAGGCGCGCCGGCCGGCACGAAGGGGATCTCGCTCTTCGTCGTCCCGAAGACGCTGGTGCATGACGACGGATCGCTCGGGGATCGCAACGGCGTGTCCTGCGGCTCGCTCGAGCACAAGATGGGCATCCACGGCAACGCGACCTGCGTCATGAACTACGACGGCGCGACGGGCTGGCTCGTCGGCCAGGAGAATCGCGGCCTCAACGCCATGTTCGTGATGATGAACGAGGCGCGTCTCGCGGTCGGCGTGCAGGGGCTGGCCCAGTCCGAGGTGGCCTACCAGAACGCCGCCGCCTACGCGAAGGATCGCCTGCAGGGCAGGGCGCTGACCGGCGCCGCCGCCCCGGACAAGCCGGCCGATCCGATCATCGTCCACCCGGACGTGCGCCGGAATCTCATGATGATCCGCGCCTTCAACGAGGGCGGGCGCGCGCTCGCGCTCTGGGCGGCGCTCGCCTCCGACGTCGCGCATCGCTCGGAGGATGCCACGGAGCGTCAGGCGGCGGACGACCGGCTCGGCCTTCTGACCCCGGTCGTGAAGGGGTTCCTCACCGATCTCGGCTTCGAGAACACCGTCCGGGCGCAGCAGGTGCTCGGCGGGCACGGCTACATCGCCGAGTGGGGTCTGGAGCAGTTCGTGCGCGATGCCCGCATCGCCATGATCTACGAGGGCGCCAACGGCAT
>CAXUKK010000017.1:0-3781 GCA_964251455.1 uncultured Enterovirga sp. | reverse complement strand
TTCCCAAGGATGGTGGACGCGCGCTCATGACCTTCATGGGCGAGATCGAGGCGTTCTGCCGCGAGAGCGGCACCGACGAGCCCATGAAGCCCTATGTCGAGCCGCTCGCGAAGGGCCTGGAGCAGCTCCAGGGCGCGACGATGTGGTTCATGCAGAACGCGATGGCCAAGCCCGACAACGCCGGCTCGGGCGCGACCGAGTACCTGCATCTCCTGGGATATGTCGCGCTCGGCTACATGTGGGCCAAGATGGCGAAGGCGGCTCTCGCGAAGAAGGCCCAGGGCGACGGAGAGGCAGCCCGCATGGACGCCAAGCTCGCGACGGGTCTCTTCTTCATGGAGCGGATGATGCCGGAGACCGGCGCTCTGTCCCGACGCATCAAGGCCGGCTCGGACGCCATCATGGCCATGCCGGCCGAGATGTTCTAGCCGGCAGCTCCTATATAGATCGTGAGCCTCGGCGCGGCCGGGCGACAGCAAGCGGCACCGGAGGCACCATGCCCGAAGCCTATATCTACGACACGGTCCGGACGCCGCGCGGCCGCGGCAAGGCGGACGGCTCGCTGCATGAGGTGACGGCGCTTCGTCTCGCCGAGACGGCGCTGCGGGCGATCAAGGACCGCAACAATCTCGACACGAAGCTGGTCGACGACGTGGTGCTCGGCTGCGTCGATCCGGTCGGCGAGGCCGGCGGCGATATTGCCCGGGCAGCCGCCCTGGTCGCCGATTACGGCAACCACGTCCCTGGCATTCAGCTCAACCGCTTCTGCGCGTCCGGCCTCGACGCAGTGAATTTCGCCGCCGCGCAGGTCATGGCCGGGCAGCAGGACATGGCCGTCGCGGGCGGCGTCGAGTCGATGAGCCGCGTCGGGCTCGGCGCGTCCGGCGGTGCCTGGCCGGCCGATCCTTCGATCGCGATCAAATCCTACTTCATGCCGCAGGGCGTCTCGGCCGATCTCATCGCTACGAAATACGGTTTCTCGCGCGACGACGTGGACACGTATGCTGTCGAGTCGCAGAAGCGGGCCGCGCGCTCCTGGGACGAGAGGCGCTTCGCCCGCTCCGTCGTCCCGGTGCGCGACGTGAACAACCTCATCATCCTCGACCGCGACGAGCACATGCGGCCGACGACCGACATGCAGTCGCTCGGCGCCCTGAAGGCGTCCTTCGTTCAGATGGGCGAGATGGGCGGCTTCGACGCCGTTGCGGTCGACGCCCATCCGGAGATCGAGGGTGTGAACCACGTCCACCACGCCGGCAACTCGTCCGGCATCGTCGACGGGGCTGCGGCCGTGCTCATCGGCAACAAGGAGGCCGGCGCCGCGGCCGGTCTCAAGCCGCGCGCGCGCATTCGTGCCTTCGCAAATATCGGCTCCGAACCGGCTTTGATGCTGACGGGCCCGGTCGACGTGACGGAGAAGCTGTTCCGCCGCGCCGGGATGAATGTCGCCGATATCGACCTCTTCGAGATCAACGAGGCGTTTGCGTCGGTCGTGCTGCGCTATATCCAGGCCTTCGACCTCGACCCGGAGCGCGTCAACGTGAACGGGGGCGCGATTGCCATGGGCCATCCGCTCGGGGCGACCGGCGCCATGATCCTCGGCACCGTGCTCGACGAGCTCGAACGGACCGGCAAGACAACGGCCCTCGTGACGCTCTGCATCGGGGCCGGCATGGGCACGGCGACCGTGATCGAGCGGGTGTGATTGACCGAAGGTAGTGAAGTCACTACCTTGCCGTCATGCGCACGATTTCAGCGGCAGACGCCAACCGTTATTTCTCCAAGCTCGTTCGTGAGGTCGCCGCGGGCGAGTCAGTCGTCGTGACATCACGGGGAAAACCGGTGGCACGTATCGTCCCCGTGGACGGGGAGGAAGAGCTTGAGGCGCAGCGGATCAGGTCCGACCGACAGCGAGCTTGGGAAGAGCACCTGGCCCATCTAGCCACGCAGCCTGTGCTGAACATCCCTGTTACCTGGACACGCGACCAACTCGACGACGACGATTTCTGATGATCGCCGTCGACACAAACGTGCTCGTCTACGCGGAGGGCGTCAGCGATCTCGCTCGTCGGGAGATAGCGAGGCGGGTGTTGCTGACCATTCCGGGCGACGAGTTCGTGCTGCCGGCCCAGGTTCTCGTGGAGTTGGCGCATGTGTTCGCTCGGAAGACGAAACTTGTGCCGGCTGATGTCAGAGAAAGACTTCGGCGTTGGGGGGAGGGCGCCGCAGTGGCGGCGACCATGCGAACGACCCTGGAATCGGCGTTCGACCTTTCTGCTAACCACCGCCTCCAGGTCTTCGACGCCATCATCCTCGCCGCCTCCGCCGAGGCCGGCTGCCGCATGCTCCTGTCCGAGGACATGCAGGACGGGTTCGTCTGGGCCGGCGTCACCGTGGTGAACCCGTTCGCCGAGACGGTGCACCCGTTGCTGGCCGATCTCCTCCGGCACTGAGCCTTCGGCCTGTTTCCCGCCGCCCGACCTGCTAGACCTTCGCCGAAATATCAGAGGAACGCGCCGATGAACCTCCAGGATTTCCGCTTCGCGGTCGATGGCGAGGGGATCGCCCTCGCGACCTGGGACATGCCGGGACGCTCGATGAACGTCATCACCACGCAGGTGATGGACGAGCTCTCGCAGATCGTTGAGGGGGTCGCGTCCGATCCTGCGATGAAAGGATGCGTGATCACGTCCGGAAAGGACAGCTTCTCGGGAGGGGCTGACCTCACGATGCTGCAGGGCCTCGGGTCGGAATACGCGCGGCTCGCGGGCGAAAAGGGCGACGAGGAAGCCATGCGCTTCTTCTTCGAGGAATCGCGCAAGCTGTCGCTTCTCTACCGCCGGCTCGAGACCTGCGGAAAGCCGTTCGCCGCGGCGGTCGCAGGCAACTGCCTGGGTGGAGCGTTCGAACTCGCGCTCGCCTGTCACCACCGGGTGCTCGCCAGCGATGACGCGACGCGGGTGGGTCTGCCCGAGATCAAGGTCGGGCTGTTTCCAGGGGCCGGCGGCACGCAGCGCCTGCCCCGCCTCATGCAGACCGGCGACGCGCTCCAGCTCCTGTTCCGGGGCGACCAACTCCGGCCCGCGATCGCCAAGAACATGGGTCTTGCGCACGAAGTCGCGCCGCGCGCCGAGATCGTCGAGAAGGCCCGCGCCTGGATCCTCGCCGGCGGGTCGGCCGTGGCGCCCTGGGACGTGCCGAAGTTCAAGGCGCCCTCGGGCAAGGTGTATTCGCCGGGCGGCATGATGATCTGGCCGCCCGCGAACGCGATCTACCGGCGCGAGACGCACGACAATTACCCGGCCGCGAAGGCGATCCTCCAATCGGTCTACGAAGGCCTGCAGCTTCCGATGGACTTGGCCCTGCGGGTCGAGAGCCGCTACTTCGCGAACATCCTTCGCTCGAAGGAGGCCGCGGCCATGATCCGCACGCTGTTCATGTCGAAGAGCGAACTGGAGAAAGGGGCTCGCCGGCCGGCCGCCGTGCCGAAATCCAGCTTCCGGACCGTCGGGGTGGTCGGGGCTGGGTTCATGGGTGCCGGCATCGCGTATGTGACGGCCAATGCGGGCATGAAGGTCGTGCTGGTCGACCGCGACCAGGAGGCGGCCGACACGGGCAAGGCCTATTCGCACAAGCTCGTCACGGACCAGATCAACAAGGGCCGGGCGAAGTCGGCCGACCGTGATGCGCTGCTCGACCGCATCACGGCGACCCCGGATTACGCGGCGCTCGCCGAGTGCGACCTCGTCATCGAGGCCGTCTTCGAAGACCCGAAGGTCAA
>CAXUKK010000016.1:0-16140 GCA_964251455.1 uncultured Enterovirga sp. | reverse complement strand
CCCGGGAGGTCATCGAGGTGGACACGGGCGCTCTCTGCACCAAAGACTTTTTTTCCCGGCCCTACCGCCGGATACGCCGCCCGATTTGGCCCCTGGACGAGCTCTGACGGCACGGAGCGCGGAGACTCGAGGGGCAGGGCTGACCGTCCTGATACGCAAGGTTGCGCATGATAGCCGCCGGGTTTCCGTATCTGGGGTGGAGTGCTGGACAGGTGTCGTGGCATCGCAGATGCTCGATTGGCGGTTTGACGACCCGGTCGAACAATCATCACCAGCGCTCTCGAGCGCGGCGGCACAGGAGCCAGCTTGAAGCTCTTCATCGCGACACTCGCGACCGAGACCAACACGTTCTCTCCCTTGCCGACCGGGCGCACGGCCTTTGTGGAACGCGAATTCTTCCGGGACGACGGCAGCCGCCGGCCGCCCCGCCTCGGCAACATTCCCCTGATCGAGTGGCGCCGCGACGGCGAGGCTGACGGCCACACGGTTGAGGAGAGCATCTCGACCTTCGCCCAGCCTGCCGGACGCACGCTGCGGGGCGTCTACGAGGAACTTCGCGACACGATCCTGGACGACCTCAGGGCCGCGATGCCCGTCGATGCCGTGCTCCTGTTCATGCACGGGGCCATGGTGGCCGATGGCTATGACGATTGCGAAGGCGATACGCTGGAGCGCGTTCGGGCGGTCGTCGGTCTCGAGGCGAAGATCGGGATCGAGCTCGACCTGCATTGCCACTTGACCGAAGCGATGCGGGGGGCGGCGGACTGCATCGTCACGTTCAAGGAATACCCGCACACCGACATCGCCGAGCGGGCGCGCGAGCTCTACCGGATCATCGTCGATGCGCGGGCCGGCAAGGTCGATCCGGTGATCGCCTATTACGATTGCCGCATGATCTCGATGTGGCGCACGCCGGTCGAACCCATGCGCAGCTTCGTCGCCCGCATGAAGTCCTTCGAGGGGCGCAACGGCATCCTGTCGGTCTCCTTCGGACACGGCTTCCCTTGGGCCGACGTGGCCGAGGTCGGCGCGAAGGTCGTCGTCGTGGCGGACGGCGACGAGGCTGCAGCGCGAACGCTCGCCGCTCGCCTGGGGCAGGAGATCTTCGCGATGCGGCTCGACACGAGCATGCATCACGACAGCGTCGACGAGGGCATCGACCACGCCCTCGGGGCCGGCGGCGACAAGCCCCTCGTCATCGCGGATGTCGCCGACAATGCCGGCGGCGGCGCGCCCTCGGACAACACGGCCATCCTGCGACGCCTCGTGGACCGGGGCGTGAAGGACGTGGCGATCGGTTGCTTCTGGGATCCCGTCTCGGTCGCGATCTGCATGGAGGCCGGGATCGGAGCCTCCTTCGACCTGCGGGTCGGCGGCAAGGCCGGCGTCGCGTCCGGCGATCCCGTGGACCTGCGCGTCACCGTGCGCGGCCTCGCCCGCGACCATACCCAGGCCGGCCTCTCGGGCGGGCGGGCCGAACTCGGGGATGCGGCCTGGGTCGAGGCGGACGGCATCCACATCGTCCTGGGGACGATCCGCCAGCAGGCCTTCTCGCCCGACCTCTTCACCGGTCTCGGCTGCCGCCTGGACGGCATGCGCCTGGTGGTGGTGAAATCCACGCAGCACTTCCACGCGCTGTTCGCCCCGATCGCTCGCGAGATCCGCTACGTCGCGGCGCCGGGCGCGATCGCGCCGGACTACGCGGCCATCCCGTACACGAAGCGGACCGAGCCCTACTGGCCCAGGGTCGAAGACCCGTGGGCCGGCACCAACCGCCACTGACGCCTGCGAACCGAACGAGCCGCCATGACGACCTCCCGCCGAACGATCCTGAAAGGCGCGCCTGCCGCGCTCGCCGCCGGGTTCAGCCTTGCCGGGCGAGCCCCGGTCTTTGCGCAATCGGCTGCACGCACGCTGCGCTTCGTTCCGCACGCGAACCTGTCGGGGATCGATCCGGTCACGACCTCCGGCTACGTCGTGCGCAACCACGGCTACGCGGTCTACGACACGCTCTTCTCGCTCGACTCCGCGCTGAAGCCGCGCCCGCAAATGGCCGCGGGCTTCGAGACGTCCCCGGATGGCCTGACGACCACGATCAAGCTTCGCGAAGGCCTGCGCTTCCATGACGGCGAGCCGGTCCGCGCCGCGGATTGCGTCGCCTCGATCCGCCGCTGGGGCGCTCGCGACGGCCTGGGCCAGACCGTGCTGGCACTGTCCGACGAGATCGCCGCGATCGACGATCGCACGCTGCGCTTCCGCCTGAAGGAGCCCTTTCCCCTTCTGATCGAAGCCCTTGGCAAGCCGTCGAGCCCGGTGCCGTTCATCATGCCGGAGCGGGTGGCGCGGACCGACCCGTTTCAGCAGATCAAGGATCCGATCGGATCCGGGCCCTATCGTTTCCTCGCTGACGAATGGACGCCCGGCGCGCGGGCCGCCTATGCGCGCTTCGACGGATATGTCCCGCGCAACGAGCCGGTGGACGGCCATGCCGGAGGCAAGGTCACCCATTTCGACCGGGTCGAATGGACGATCATCCCCGACCCGGCGACGGCCACGGCCGCGATCCAGCGCGGCGAGGTCGACTGGTACGAGCAGCCGATCGGCGATCTCCTGCCGGTCCTGCGCAAGTCCCGCGACATCGAGATCAGCGGCTTCGATCCGATCGGGACAGTCGTCCTGCTCCGCTTCAATCACCTCCATCCGCCCTTTGACAATGTCGGGGTGCGCCGGGCCATCCTCGCTGCCGTCGACCAGACGGAATACATGACGGCGATGCACGGCGATCCCGCCATGTTCCAGGAATGCAAATCCTTCTTCCCGTGCGGCACGCCGATGTCGAACGGGTCGGGCTCGGACGCGATGGCCGCCCGGATCGAGACAGCCAAGGCCATGCTCCAGGCCGCGGGCTACAAGGACGAGAAGGTCACGATCATCTCGCCCGCCGACCTCGCCTATCTGGCGGTCCTCGGGGAGGTCACGGCCGACCTCCTCCGGCGCCTCGGCATGAATGTCGATCTTGTCGCGACCGATTGGGGCACGTTGCTCGGCCGGCGCGCCTCGATGGAGCCGCCGGACAAGGGCGGCTGGAACATCTTCCACACGACGGCGGTCGGGGTCGAGTTCATGTCGCCCGCCTCGCATCTGGCGATCCGAGGTCACGGCCGTGGCGCGTGGCCAGGCTGGCCGACGGACCCGGTCATCGAGCGGCTGCGAACCGAGTGGATGAAAGCATCTCCGGACGGCCAGAAGAGCCTGGCTGTCGAGATGGAAAAGGACCTTTTCTCGAACGTCCCGTATGTTCCGCTAGGCCAGTATCGCCAGCCCACGGCTCTCCGCCGGAACCTGACCGGGCTGGTCAAGGCGTCGGCGCCGTTCTTCTGGAACATCCGGAGAGTCTGACGCCCGCAGGCGGCCCGGATCGTGACAGGATCGCGCCATGCCGTCATCCGAGGCACGAGGGCGCGCCGTCCTGGTTGCGAGCGGACGATAGGGCTTCACTCTCGAGAGGTTGGTAGTGCGCAGTGCGATCGTTTTGGGCGGCGGCATGGCGGGTGTCGGCGCCGCGCTTCACCTCCAGGAGCGCGGCTGGTCCGTAGTCCTGGTCGACAAGGGTGAGCCCGGCCGGGAGACGAGCTACGGCAACGCCGGGATCATCCAGAGCGAGGCCGTCGAGCCCTATGCGATGCCACGTGACTGGCCCAGCCTGTTCGCGATCGCGACACGCCGCAGCAACGACGTGCACTGGGATCTCGGCGGCTTGCGTCAGAACCTCGGTTCGCTGCTGCGTTACTGGTGGCACTCGTCGCCCAGGCGCCACGCGATTGCGTCGGGCGCCTATGCGGGCCTGATTGCCCGCGCCATCCCGGAGCATGAGGCCCTGGTCACGGCGTCCGGCACGGCGGACCTCGTCCGCCAGGGTGGCTTCCGGGTCCTGCTCCGCATGCCGGGCGCCATGGAGGAGGCTGCGGCGGACGCGGAGCGCCTCCAGGCACGTTATGGGATACGGTCGCGGGCCTTGTCGCCGGACGAACTCGCGGCAGCCGAGCCGGTGCTGAAGCAGACGGGCGCGGGCGCGATCCATTGGCTGGATCCCTGGTCGGTCAGCGACCCGGGGGAGCTCGTGGCCGCCTATGCCGAGCTGTTCCGCCGGCGCGGCGGTACGGTCCGGAGCGGCGATGCCGGCACGCTGAAGCAAGGCACGCCCGGCTGGAGCGTCCTGACGGCGGATGGGCCGGTGGAGGCCGAAGCTGCCGTCGTGGCGCTCGGGCCCTGGTCGCCCGAGATCCTGCGCCGGTTCGGCTATCGCATCCCGATGGTTCGCAAGCGCGGCTATCACCGGCATTGGCGGACCTCGCAGGCGCCGACCCTGCCGATCGTGGACGCGGCCAACGGCTACGTGATGGCCCCGATGGCAAAGGGGCTGCGGATCACGACAGGCGCCGAGTTGTCGGCCTCGGACTCGAACCCGAGTCCGATCCAGCTCGCGCGTGCTGAAAGCGCCGCCGCGGAACTGGTCGATCTCGGCTCACCGTTCGAGAACGCCCCCTGGTCCGGTACGCGCCCCTGCATGCCGGACATGCTGCCGGTGATCGGCGAGGCACCACGCCACCGCGGCCTGTGGCTGCATTTCGGCCACGGCCACCAGGGTTTCACGCTCGGCCCCTCTAGCGGTCGGCTGCTGGCGGAGCTCATGTCGGGCGAAACGCCGTTCGCCCCGGCCGCGCCGTTCAGCGCTTTGCGCTTCCGGCCCTGACGCCAGACTCGCCGCTGGCAGCCGCGTCGAGGAGCATGGTCGCCCGCAACCAGGCGGCGTGCCTTCATCCGCATCTTCGGCCAGCCGCCGCAACTCTCCGGCGCACGGCGCGCGCTGGTTGACCGGGATCTTGCGGATGACCCTCTGCGCCCCTATCCGGTACTGCCGTACATCGTCGAAGCTGCGGATACCCGCTCCGTGCGCGTGGTGTCGGACAATATCTCTCCAGCCAACGTACAAATTTCCGCCGCCCATCCCGGCACGGGATTTCGAGTTCACCAGGTGAACCAGCAGTTCAATCAAAGGCGAGCGTTTCTGAATGGCAGGCAACTCTGTGACTGCAAACCACGGAGATGCCGACCCGCTGCCGTGGACGGAGGAACATCTTCGTATGGCTATCGACGCCGCCGGGGTCGCCCTTTGGTCCTGGAACGTCGACGAGCAGACCTTCACGATGGACAAGCAGGGCTTCGACCTCTGGGGGCTGCCCTTGAGCAGGTCTGTCACGTTCGAAGATATGTCCGGGCACATCCATCCGAAGGATCGCGACCGGGTCAGGGCAGCGTTCGCCGCGACACGCGCGATCGTGGGCGCCTATGAGATCGACTTCCGCATCATGATCGCGGACGAAGTTCGCTGGGTTTCCGCGCGGGGGCGAGGGAACGACGAGGACATTCAGAACCGTCTGATGTTTGGTGTCTTCCTGGATGTGACGGGACGCAAGCAGGCCGAAGAGGGACACGAGCTGCTCGCGGGTGAGATGAGCCATCGGGTGAAGAACCTCCTCGCGATTGCGTCGGGCCTCACGGCGATCACGTCCCGGTCGGCCTCGACCACCACCGACATGGCCCGCGAGTTGACGCAACGGCTGACGGCGTTGGGCCGGGCTCATGACCTGGTGAGGCCGCTTCCCGGCCAGCAAGGAAAGGCGGCGCTGCTCGGAGATCTTATTTCGGTCCTGCTCGCACCCTATGACGACATGGGCGCGTTCAGCGGGCGTATTCGCGTGTCTGTGCCCCGGATGGGAGTTGGGGAGGCAGCCGCCACGACCCTTGCTTTGGTCGTCCACGAACTTGCCACCAACTCACTCAAGTACGGCTCCCTTTCCGCACCGACCGGGACCCTTGACGTATCATGCTCGGCGGATGACCCGAACGTCGTTCTTGCGTGGACCGAGCGCGGAGGACCTCCGGTCACCGCTCCAACGTCAGCTGGGGGTTATGGGACCCGGCTCGTGGACCGGACCATGTCTCGCCAGCTCGGCGGGTCGATCGATTACAACTGGTCCAAGGAGGGAGTTGTCGTCACCCTCCGCATCAACAAGGACCAACTCGCGGCCTGAGGGGTACGGCTAGGCACGAACGCGACCGGATCGATTGGAGGCCTGCAGCACAGGTGCGGGCATCCTCCTGGAACTCGCATTGCGGAGCTGGCTGTCCGCCTGACAACCGGAGCGGCGGAGCGTTCCGTCGTCTCGACTATCGTCCCTTGCTGGCCTCGATTTCGAGGAGAGTCGGCTAGGCCGCTCGTGCGCGCGGCTCGAGATGCAGGTACGCCGGATCGAACTCGGCGAACTTGGCGAGTGCATCCCACTTGTGGATGGTCAGGGTGCGCCCGTCGAACGTGAACAAGCTTTTCGATCGGAGCTCCATGAGCGCGCGATTGACGTGCACGGCCGACAGGCCAAGCGCATCCCCGATGGTCTCCTGCGTCAGCCGAAGCGGGACGGTGTTCCCTTCCGCTTGGCCGATGGCGTCGATCTTCACGTAGAGCTCGCACAGGAGGTGGGCGATCCTGACCGGCGCGTGGCGCCGGCCCATCCCGACCATCCACTCGCGGAAGGTGGCGGCGTCGATCAAGGTGTCCCGCCAGAACACGCCGGACAAGCGGGGGTGACGATCGAAGAGATCGTGCAGCGCGCGATGCTGGATGAAGCCGACCCGACACTCGGTCAGCGTCGCCAGGCTGTGGTCCATCGTCTTGAGATGGATGCTCAGCAGGTCGGGGGTGTCGCCTGGGATGTGGAAGGAGAAGATCTGCCTCCGATCCTCGCCCGCCATCTTGTAGCGAAAGGTCCAGCCCTCAAGGATGAGGCACGCCTGAGACGGCCTGTCTCCCTCGGTGACGATGTCTATCCCCGCACGCAGCTCACGCTGCATCAGGGGCAATGCATGAAGAGCAGCGCGCTCCTCCGATGCCAGGTCGACGATGCTCTCCAGCTTGCGGACGAGCGGATGCGGGTCGGTCGTGTAAGGATGGTGCACGACGGGTTCCCTTCAGAGGCGGGAGCAAGTGCACTCTCAGCTGCCAGCGCCTGAAACTACGTTGCCGACAGTCCCGCTATCAAGTAACATTTCCGACGGCGGGTTGCATACATGGGGTTAGTCTCTAGTTCAAAACTGCCATCATGCTGCGTCCCCGCGCCGAGTTGCCACAGACAGAGTGATCTCTGCGAGCCGCTGTCCGGTTTCGTCTCTGACCATAACTCCGGCGTGAGCCACCCCGTTGTGGGCCGCAGACAGCAAGAGCGAAGCGCGGGCATCCGCTTCGGCGGTTTCGAGGCTGGGCAGGTCCACCCCGGCATCGTCCGGCGGTCCATCGTCGAAATCGAAGAAGAAGCGCTGCATTCCCGCCTAGTGGCCTGGCTCGCCACCAGTCGCCTTAACATGGTTGATCGAGCCCAGCCCAAGTTCGATGCCGGACATTGGGCGAGACGTGGCCGGGCCGAAGGCGTCTCTGCCTGGCTGGCTTCGCCAGCAGAGCGCCCGCAGCGAATCTGGCAAGGCTACATGATGGCCGACGTCACGGGCGACGAGGCCCTTCCGACCTTCTTGGAGATCGTATCTCGTTCGACTGCGAACGCCGATGGGTGAGACGGCCGGCCGCACGGCGGAGTGCAGTGGCTCCGGTTATGAGGGGGCGTGTTTCATCTGATCTTCAGCCTTCCGTCCCTCTACGTCGTTGCCCGGGTTCTGTGGCCGCTTAGCTGGCCGACGACCATCAAGGTGGGCGTGGCCCTTGCCGTCCTCGCGGCGGGCCAGTTCCACTTCTGGAATCGGCTGTCGTCGGGCTCGGTTTTCTCGCCCGAGTTCCCGCGGCCGGCAGTCATCCTGTTCAACTGGGCGTTCGGCGCGATTGCCCTGATGGCGGCCATGCAGATCGTTCTCGACGGCGTGTCGCTGACGTCCAAGGTGCTGCCACGCGGCGATTGGTCGATCCCGGACGCGTGGCGCTACGCCGTCGCGGTGTTGGCCATGCTGCTGGCGGCACTGGCCGTGCAGCAAGCCGGCAGGGTACCCTCCACAAAGGACATCGAACTCTCTGTGAGGAACCTTCCTCCGGAGTTCGACGGCTACCGGGTCCTGCAGCTGACCGACCTCCATATCAGCCGCCTCTTCCCGCGTTCGTGGACGCAGTCGGTGGTCGAGCGTTCGATGGCGCTCGACGTGGACCTCATCGTTGTGACGGGTGACTTCATCGACGGCTCCGTCGCGGCGCGTCGCGACGACGTCGAGCCCCTGCGAGGCTTGCGTGCCCGTGACGGCGTCTGGGCGATCAGCGGCAACCACGAATACCTCTTCGGCGCCGAAGCCTGGATGGAGCACTTCGCCGGCATGGGAATGCACATCCTCGCCAATGAGCACGTCGTTCTCCGACGCGGTGCGGGTGAGGTGGTCCTGGCGGGCGTGACCGACCTCTCTGCGACCGGGGGCCACCGGCCGCACGACCTCGACGCCGCGCTCGCCGGGGCGCCGGCGGGCTTCCCGATTCTGCTTCTGGACCATCAGCCTCGGGCAGCCCGCCGAGCCGCGGAGCGCGGCGTTGCGCTACAACTCTCCGGCCATACACACGGCGGCATGATCGTCGGCCTGGACCGCTTGATAGCGCGGGCGAATGCCGGCTTTGTGTCAGGGGTCTACGGGGTGGGAGGCATGACGCTCTACGTCAACAACGGAACCGCTCTCTGGCCTGGCTTCGCGCTTAGGCTCGGTCGCCCGTCGGAGCTGACGCGGATCACCCTGCGACGAGCGTCGTAGTAGGACCCTCGGCGTTCGTGCCCAGCATTGCCGTGTTACGTTTTCGAAGCTCGCCCGAGCAATTCGCCGGATCACCCTGGCGGTCCCGATGCCCGGCTCGCTACAGCCTCGCCGAAGTCGTGCAGATCGCTTCCGGGGTGCCGATCAGACCCGTCACCCGGTCGCGTGCAGGCGTCGCCACTGGCCGGGGCTGATGCCGGAGAACTTCGAAAACATGCGGGTGAAGTAGCTCTGGTTGCTGAAGCCGCAGAGCGAGGCGATGTCGTCGAGGGGAAGGGAGGTGCTCAGCATGAGGGCCTTCGCTTCGTCTACACGCAGCGAAGACAGGAACTGGTGGGGCGAAAGGCCGGTGCTCCGCCGAAAGGCGGCCGCGAAGTAGCTTGGGGACAGGCGGCACTCTCGGCTCACCTCGGCCATCGAGAGCGATGTGCCCAATCTGGAACGCATCAACTCCTTCGCCCGGCGCTCCTGCCACGGCGCAAGGCCACTTCGGACAGGGTCACCCGGCGCCCGGGCCTGTCCATATCGTTGTGCCGCATGCCCCAGGAAGGCTAGGGTGATGTGCTCGATGAACAACGACAATGCCGTGTCCGGTTCCTGGATCGCTGGCAGAAGCAGTGCCGCAAGCGAGGCCACGACGGGGTCGGGCTGGGCGCGCGGCCAGGTCAGGCCCGGCGGCCGTGAAAATCCCTCCTCGGTGGCGAGATCATCAAAAAACGCGTGAGGAACATAGAATTGTAGCGCGTCGAAGAATCCGGACATGCTCGAGCGCGGTGTATCCTCGAGGCTGATCGCACTGACGGCACCGACCGGAACAGAGCCCGCGTGTCTCAGTCGCCCTCCGATCCGGAGCTCGTGATGCTGCAACATGCCGAGTTGCACGACGATGCTGAATGCGGGTTCCGGGTCGACCGGTCCAGTTGTCGCGTCAGGGCAAGTCTCCCCCTGCAGGCGGGTGATGACGAGAGGATCGACCGAAAAGCCTTGAACCGACACCACCGACGTCATGCGGATGCCGAAATGGCGGGCGAGACGCTCTCCATTGAGGGGCTTCGGCTCCGAGGCCCACACCGTCCGCCGTTCTGGATCGTGCGCGGTCATGACCAATCGCTTGACGAGCGGACGAACCCCTCCCGTGTCACGGCTTGGAAGCGAGTTGCTCATCTAGGGTATAGATCCGCCATTCGGCTGTCGACGCCGATCAACCGTCCCGAGAGCTGACGGACCGGCCACGTGGTCGCGAATGGGCAGCGGCACCGTCGACCGTGCGCCCCGCTAGTCGTGGTCCAAAACCTTAGTAATAGCGCGGGATCGGCCCGACCTGTGGTGTCGTGTTCTGGCCCAGGTCCAGTATGATCTCATCGATGTAGCACCAGCCCCAGCCTTCGGGTGGATCGTACCCCTCGATGATCGGGTGCCCGGTCGCCTGGAAATGCGCCGTTGCATGCTTGTTTGGAGACTGGTCGCAGCACCCGACATGGCCGCAACATCGGCAGAGCCGCAGGTGCAGCCAAGGGCTGCCGATCCGTAGGCACTCCTCGCACCCCCTGGCGCTCGGCCGGACACGATGAATGTCGCTCGCGTGACTGCAGGCGTTTGCCACGTGCGACCTCAATTCGACAGGCTTCGGTAGGAGCAAGTTTGCCCCTGATCTGCATAGCCCGCTGGGCAGGCCTTGACGCAAGCGCCAGCCGCGAGCTTCAGCGGAGGGCGGCAGGACGAGGCCCAGGTCTGCGCGCCGGCGGGTGCCGCGACTGCTAGGCTCGTGGCCGCGATCAGGCACGCCAATGTCGTCCGCTTCATGGTGCCGCCCCTTGCTAAAGGACCGCGCTGGTCCTGTGCTTCCTTTAGGAGACTATCGCAGCTCCGTCGTCTTTCGGGTTTGCCGCATGGTTTGCAGAACTGCCTCATCCGGCTGGGTCGGCTTGGCGGCGACCTCTGCTTTCGAGAACCTGGAGCAGGTTGCCCGCAAGCGGGCTGCAGACCCCTGCTGGAACCCTGGATACAGATCGTTCGATTTCGCAACCCGCGCCCACTCCCGTAAGACTGGCGCTCCGCGCGTCTTCAAGTGTCGGTCATACCTGCTGCCAGGGCGAACCGTATGATCCTCCTGTCCGCCCTTCAGCGCTGTCCAGCCCGTGGGGCTCGGGATACTCAGGCCTTCGACGCACGCCTCGCTAGCCAGTTGATATGACCATCCTGCGTACCTCGCTCGCGTGGCCGTGGCGGATCAGTGCGACCGCGATCCCGTTCGGCATTCGCACGGCGCTTACTGCGTTGGCTGCGCTTTTCCTGGCGATGTGGCTGCAGCTGGATACCCCGCAATGGGCCGCCTGGACTGCAATGTCGCTGGCGCTTCCGACCCGCGGGCAGGTCGGAGTCAAGGGCCTTTGGCGCGTTGCGGGGACCTGTGTCGGCGCCATCGTCGCCGTCATCGCGTTCGCCTTCCTTGCGCAACGACCGGTCACCATGGGCGTCTTCCTCGCGCTCTGGTGTGCGTTCAACTGCTACGTTGGCGGTCGCTCGCCGGGCCTCGCTTCGTACGGCACGGCGTTGGCGAGCCTGACCACCGCCCTCGTCCTTGCGCTCGGCGCGACGGCGCCGAATTCGGTCTTCGGCCTCGCCATCGCCCGCGGCGTCGAGATCACGCTCGGGGTGGCCTGCGTGTACGCAGCCAGCGCGTTGGCAGAGGCTCTTCAGAAACCCAGCCCTGGGCCGGCCTTTCCGGCTGCGGCGGCTCCGAGCCATGCCGAAGTCGTCGGCAATGCCGTCCGAGCCGCAATCGTGGTGGGCGCGGGATGGACATTGTGGATTGCGACCGCCTGGCCGTCCGGCGGAATATTCGTCACGTTTGCCGGTGTCACGGCGCTTATCTTCTCGACGATGCCGGACGCGGATCGGCGGGCGAGAAGCTACTTGGCGGGAGTCGTTCTCGGGCAGGCGGTTGGACTGTTGGTCCGGTACGTCCTTCTGACTGCTCCAACGTCGTTCGGCCTGTTGGCCGCTATCCTGTTTCCCTTCCTCTTCATCGGGGCGATCGGGATGACGGACCCGCGCTCGATCAGCTCTGCCCTCGGCTACAACCTGTCCTTTCTCATCGCAGTCGAGCCGCTCAATCCGATGCAGTACGATCTCGGCTCCTCCCTGAACGAAACCCTGGCCATCTTCGCCGGGATCGCGTTCGGCACTGCGGCGTACGACGTCGTGCTGCCGGGGCGCGTCTGGAGATTGGCGAGATGATGCTGCCCTTGCGCGAGATCGACATCCTTGGTGTTTTCGTGGCTCCTGTCGCGGTCTGCCTCGCTCTGGCTGGAGCCGGGACCTGGGCCCTAGTCGGTGTCCTGAGACACGCAAAGCCCGCCGCCGTCCCGGCCGTTCTGGAACTCTCGATCTTTCTCGGATTGCTATCCGGGCTCGTTCTCCTGCTCGGGAGGGTCTAAGCCGTGGTTGACCACGATCAAGCCTCCGCAGCGCAGGCCAGTGCCCCAGCCCCGGCCGACCCGTTTAAGCCGACGCAATCGGCCGCCTCGCCGTTCGGATTGTTCGCGATCGCATCCGTCGTTGCCATCACGGTGGCCCTCGCCTGGGCGGCATGGGGCTATTACTTCGATACCCCTTGGACCCGCGATGGCACTGTGCGGGTCTACACCGCGCAGGTTGCCGCCGAGGTCTCCGGTCGGGTTACCGAAGTCCTGGTCTCCGACAATCAACGTGTCCGCAAGGGAGACGTGCTGTTTCGTATCGACGACAGGGACTACCGGATCGCGGTCAAGCGGGCGGAGGCTGCAGTGGCGCAGGCCCGGGCGCAGGCCGCGAATAGTCGAGCCGAAGCGGATCGACGCAACCAGTTGAGCGATCTGGCCGTGAGCCCGGAGGTCCGCCAGACCTACGAGAGCAACGCGGACGCGGCAGCTGCAGCCGTCGAGGCAGCAGCGGCGAACCTCGAGAATGCGCGCGTCAATCTGGACAGGGTGGCGGTCCTCTCGCCGGTGAACGGCTTCGTGAGCAATCTCCTGTTGCAGGCCGGCACATACGCGACGGCCGGCCAACCTGCGATGACGCTCATCAACTCGGACAGCTACTGGGTCGCGGGCTATTTCGAGGAGACGCAGATCAGGACGATCCGGGTCGGAGACCCCGCCCGCATCGTCCTGATGGGGTATTCCGACCAGGTTCTCGACGGCCGCGTCGACAGCCTGGCGCGGGGCATCATGGATCCGAACGCCGCCCCCGGGGTCGCAGGCCTGCCCAACGTGAACCCGGTCTTCACCTGGGTGCGGCTTGCCCAGCGTATCCCGATCCGCATCACCTTCAGCCGCAGCCTGCCCGATAACGTGCATCTCGCAGCAGGCATGACCGCCACGATCCAGATCGGCCGGCAAGATCTAGGCGAAGCCCGTCCTCATTCGCCCTGACCCCTCGACCGTCAGGCGTGGGTTGCCTCTTCCAGCCGGGCTCGCATCTGCACGACCGCCTGCCGGAGCGTCTCGCGCTCGGCGGCACTCTGGCCGATCGCATCAGCGATGGTGCAGTTCACGGCGACCACACGCGCTTCGAGTGCTCGGCCCGTCTCCGTCAGGCTGATCCTCACCACCCGCTCGTCCTCGCTGCTCCTCTGGCGCCGAACGAAGCCCAGGTTCTCAAGCCGTTTGAGGATCGGCGTCATGGTGCTCGATTCGAGAAGCAGCCTGGATCCCAGCTCGCCGACACTCCGCGGCTCGTGCTCCCAGAGCAGCACCATGACGAGGTATTGGGGGTAGGTGAGCCCGAGTTCGTCGAGCATCGGTCGATACAGCCGATTGAACGCGTGTGACGCCGAGTACACGGCGAAGCACAGGTGATCATCGAGCCCTAACGCGCGTTCTGCTGCCATGTGTCCCGGGCCTGTTCCGGCTTCTCCGCTGAGCTGTACCGACATCTTTCATGCACGCAAGGTGCAATGCCCGCTTGCGATTTTTGATCGCACGATAGATGATCGAGCGATAGCGATCGTTTCCCGGAGACATGGTGATGTCCTTCACTCCTCAGGATGTGGCTCATGCCGACGTGCCGCCAGCGTCGCTACGCCCGCTGCCTCACTCAGGAGAGACATCTCGGATCCAGGAGGCCGCAGCCGCTGGAGAGAGCTACCTGGCGGAGCATGTACCGCCGGCCAGCGTCGACCCGACATCGCGTGAGCTGTCCACGATGTCGAAAGTCGTTGCCTGCCTTCAACTAGGCTCGGCATCCGGAACCAGCCATCCCGCCTTCCGCCGCCACCTGGCGATTGCGTTAGGGGCTGTGCTCGTCCAAGGGGACGACCGAAAGGCAACGGCGGCAGCATTGCCGACCGGCGGCTTGGCGCCTGGCCAACTCCGGCGGGCTGTGGCGACGCTGGACAATCCGCGGGCAAGTGTAGCCGGCGCCGCGCGCTCCTGCGGATTGTCGGTGAGTCACTTTGCACGTGCCTTCAAGGCCAACCTCGGGATGACCCCACATCGTTGGCACCTCCTGAAGCGCCTGGAACTGGCCGAACGGCAACTAAGGGAGACAAGGTCCACACTCGCCGAGATCGCGCTCGATTGCGGGTTCGGCGACCAGAGTTATTTCACGCGCGTGTTCAAGCGCGAGCGGGGGAGCACTCCTGGAGATGTGAGGAGATCGGCAGGGGCCAAGCCGACTGTGCGGTGAGCAGACCATCGCCGTTGGGTAGCACGGTCAAGCGCAGCCTATTGCGCTGGGCCTTCAGTGAGCTGTCTAGCCGAAGAATCGACCCACACCTGCGTATACTATTCTCGTCGTGGCGTGCGGATGAGAGTGCCTCATCAGCGAAGCAACTTCGCTGGGACGCATGAGGGCGCAGGACATGAACCAGGTTCACGCTGATCTCAGGGTATCCGCTGCCCGGGCCGAGGCCTCCCGCCTCGCCATGTCACGGCTGATGGCGGTGGCGGGCCACGATCTGAAGCAGCCCCTGCAGGTGGCGGTGATGTCGATCGTGAGGGCTGCCGGTGAGCCAGTTCAGTCGCGCGCCGCTGCACGGCTCCGCATCGCGCTCGATGCGCTGACGCGGCTCGGCTCCGAGCTCGACGACCTGGCCCGTTCCTCGCTGTCGGAGGCCGGAATGCAGCCGGTGATCCGACCGGTCCAGGTCGGATCGGTCATGGCGGCTGTCGAGCGAGACTGGCGGGTCTACGCGGAGGAATGTGGGGTAGAACTTCGGTTCCGCTGTCCCTCCATCACGGTCGATACCGACGAGGCAATGCTGCGCACGATGCTGCGCAATCTCGTTGGCAACGCGGTGAAGTTCTGTTCCCGGGGCGGGCGGGTCGTCGTGGGTTGCCGGAGGCGCGGAGGAAGCGTGCTGCTGCAGATCCATGACAACGGCTACGGCATCTCGGCGTCCCGCCTTGCGTCGATCTTCGATGCCTTCGAGCGGGGCGACTGGGAGGGGAGGGGCGAGGGACTCGGGCTCGGTCTTCACATCGTGCGCCAGACCGCCAACGCGCTCGGCCACCCAATATCGGTGCGCTCGATCGACGGAGAGGGCTCGACCTTCTCTGTCACGCTACCGCGCGCGAACACGACATCCGCCACCGGTGCAACGGGCCGCGCCCATGCCGCACCCCACGTGCGGATGACGGTCATGGCCAGCGACGAGCCTCACCCACAGCTCGTCGGCTAGCGCCCCGCTTTCTTCCAGTGATTCTTATGGCTGGATACCGACTGGCCGGTTAGAGGTGCGGGTCATGAGTGCCGGCGCCGTCTGCTGTCCAAGCAAGCCGGCCAATGGCAGGACGATCATCCGCTGCGTCGAGGACGCTCTAGGGGCGCCCAGCTCTGCACCGACGCGGCCACGCGCCGCAAACAGGACAGTTTCAGTTCGGCCCGGCCGCGACAATGCGGATCGGCACGGCTTTGGATGATGGCGTGCCGCTCACGGGGTCATGATCATAGAGCGGGACGAGCGGGTTGGTCTCAGGATAATACGCTCCGCAGCAGCCTGTCGGTAGGCTGTACGGAACGACCTGGAAGCCCCTGACGCGCCGCTCGATGCTGTCGCTCGACAAGGTCACGAGGTCGACCCGGTCGCCGGCCTTCAAGCCCCGGCGAGCCATCTCCGCCTCGTTCAAAAACACGACGTCGCGCTGGCCGTAGACCCCGCGATATCGGTCCGAAAGCGAGTACAGGGTCGTATTGTACTGGTCGTGGCTGCGCATGGTCGTCAGCCAGAGCCCGTCCGTGGCGTCCAGTGGCAGATCCTCGGCGAGGCCGGGCGTCACCAGGAAGTTGGCGCGCCCTGTCGGTGTCGCCCGGGGCCTCTCCCGCGCCGCGTTCGTCAGGTGAAAGCCACCCGGGACACGGATACGC